>JAUWQG010000001.1 GCA_030611185.1 Nitrososphaerota archaeon | reverse complement strand
AACTCCATTTTTTCCTAAAACTATAACTGAACTAATATGGTGTTTTTTCATTAATTTAGCAGAATTATAAACAGAAGCAGTTTTTTTTACGGTAAATAATTTTTTAGACATAAATCCAGAAACCTTTACAGACTTGATTGGTTTGTCACCTAAGGCATAGATCGTCTTTGCAATATCTTTTTCCGTAATAATTCCTACTGGAAATTTTTTAGTGTTAATAACTACTAGTCGTTTTAAATTATGTCGAAGTAAAATTTCTCTTGCATCAAGCAAGCTAGTATTTGGACTAATTGTGATTGTTCTTTTAATTATTATCTGATTTAGGCTGGTATTTTTTAATAGCAATAATTCAACTCAGGTTTTAGTGGTTAAATACATGAACTCTAATATCACACATGAAAATCAAATTTGAAAATCTAGGGCTTTCTTTTAATTTAAAATAGGGTAGTTTATCAACTGAGGAATATGATTACTGATACAATTCATGAGCATCTAAAAGATTTTCAATCCACCAAAGTAAAGAACATTATAACAAAACCTACAATTATAGAACCAACTGAAACTTTATCTTCAGTAATCAATAAAATTACTCGAAATAAGGCATATGATGTATTTTGTATTCATGGTAAAACTACCCTTTCCACTAACATCCTTTCATTACTAAATGCCAAAAATATCACTACTATGAAAGTAGAGCCTTTCCTTTCTCCAGTTCCATACATTTCTCCAAATGATTCAATTCAAAAAGCATCCCATATCATGACTCATTACAGAACAAGAGAAGTTCCTGTGGTCACCAAAAATAAAATCATTGGAGTAGTCACTGCAAAACAAATTCTCAAATTACTTTCCTTAAAGGATAACAAATGGATAAAAGCCAATTTGATTTATACCCAAAATCCAATTACAATCAGCTCAGATGAATCACTAAGTACTGCAAAACGAATAATGATTAGTAAGAAAATAGATCATCTTCCAGTAATCAATAACGACAAAATAAAACAAGTTTTGACCTCTTCACACCTGATTGAATCTATTATTCCAAAAGAAAGTCTAGGGCGCTTTTCTAAAGGTGCAAACCGAATTCATAAACTAGAATCTAAAATTGCAAATACTGGAAGCACAAGGATTCCTCAATGTTCACCAAACGATGATCTAAACAAAATTCTCAAATTAATGCTGAAAAGCGACACAACATGTTGTCTAGTTAATCTCTGGGATAATCTACAAGGTATAATCACATTCAAAGATGTTCTAGGATTATTAGCATCCAAAATAGAAACACAAATTCCATTATTCATAGTTGGAATGCCAGAAGATCAAAAAAATTCTAATTTGATTAGCTCCAAATTTGAAAAAACTCTCAAAAGATTGCAGCAAACTTATTCTGAAATTCATGAAGCTAGAGTTGCAATAAAAAAACAAAGAAGTGGTGGAAAGAGAGAAGGAAAATTTGATGTAACAATTATGATTACTACATCTCATCATGCACCGTTAATTTACAAATCTGTAGGGTTTGATCTAGGTGAAGTCTTAGAAGAACTTAGCCAAAAATTATTGAGGAATTTATCCAAACGTGCAAAACAAAGATCAAAAACCAGTATTAGAAAAATGGGAATACCTGTATTCTAATTATGCAAATTAGTAAAAAATCACCTAAAGAAAACATACTGTTAGTAGGATTCCCAAGTAACGGTCTTGTAGGCACATTTACCATTTCATATTTGGTTCATCATTTAAAAATGAAGCAAATTGGAGAAATAGAACATCCAGATCTTCCTCCGACTTTATTTGTTGAAAATGGAGAAATACTCCCCCCTATACGAATCTATAAAAAAAATAATCTTTTTGTTATAATGTCTGATCTTCCTTTTGATCCATTTATCGCATATGATTTTGCTGAATCAATATTGGATTATTCTAAAAAAAATCAAATTAAAAAAATTATCATGATTAGTGGAATGGAAACAGTAAACAGAGATCCCAAATTACCAAAAATATTTGGTCTAGTTACCCACAAATCATTAGAAAAACTTCTTTATGATTATGAAATTCCAAAGTTTCTAGCAGGTTCAATTTTTGGAACAGATGCTGCTATGATAACTGCATTCAGAAAGTCACGAATTCCAGCCTTAACCTTATATGCTGAATGCCATCCGTTTTTCCCTGATCCTGAAGCCTCTGTTGTTGCAATTACAACCCTTGCTAGAGTCTTAAATGTCAAGGTAGATACTACTGATATTAAAAAGAAGATAGAATGGTTACGAATTCAGCATAGAAACTTGATGGAAGAAACAATCCATTCACTTCAACAACGACAACAAGAAAAAAAGCCGGGAAGAACTCCGCAAATTTACAGGTGATTTTATGGTTAAAAATAAAGATGAATTTAAAATTCGAATATTCCCTTCAACAATTAACTCATTACTAAATGACGATATTGATAAACAAATTCTTTCTCCTTTATCTTGTTTACAAGAATTTGAAACAAATTGGTTACTAGAATTCGATCTTCCTCTTGTAAATAAAAAAGATATCAAAATAATATTTGATGAAAATTCTATATCTGTTGAAGCAAAATTAAAAGAAATTTATTCAGAAGAAAAATTTGGTGTAATAACAAAATTTGAATATTTTAAAAAAATGCTTACTCTTCCTGGGAAAATTGATAGCAAAAAGGCATTTGCTAAATTTAACAAGGGGAGATTAACAATAACAATACCAAAAATGGTATCAGGTCATAAAATCAAAATTGAATAATTATTTGAAAAACTGATCTATTTCATCTCTATACTTTACCGTGATTTTTCCAAATTCAGTAAAATCTTCGGCAGAAGGATACTTTAATCTCATAGCATATTGATTTACAAAAACTGATACTGCACTTCCTACAATTAGATTGTAACATGCGTCAGCCAGATTTTTTGAATAAGGAAATGCAACTTTGATGAAGGGTAAATAAGCTTCAGTTTGGGAAATCATTAAAGTTATTTGCTTTTCAACATATTCCTTAACATCTTCTGGAATTGGCATAATATTTCTAGTATTATGTCCTCATAAATAAGCACTTTTTATTTCAGGAACAATTTTAGGAAATAATTTGTTCTAGGTATCGTTCTTTTCCTTTTCTGCTTCTAGGAAGACACCGTAATTGTCTATTGCAACAAGGGCAAGTATTCCCTTCATAATCTACAAAAACTTCACAATGATTGCATCTTTTTTGCCCTGCAGCATATCTGCCAATTCGTGGTGGTTTTTGAGCCTTGTAATTCTTACATTTTCCGATACAATAAGTCATTTTTCACTCATCATTAATTTCAAAATCGATAATATTATACTGTAAATTCTAATCTCAGAGTTGATAATTACCTTGTCGAATAAATAATAAAATTTTTTACAACATACAAATTCAAACTATGGAAATTGAAATTCCTACCAATTGAATTTATAATACAAATAATGGAGAAAGAAATATTGACAGAACTGGACAGAAAAATATTTGGGCAAATTACAACAAAAGAAATCATAGGTGCGTCTCCTCCAGCTGTACCCTATACTAAAAATTTGCTTGATACAGAGCTTCAAAATTTAACTACTCAACTAGAATCACAGAACAAAGAGAATTTACAAAAATTGTTAGAGGAACAACAAATTGCAGAAAAACATGTTAATAGTAGACCAGGTGCAATGGCTCTTGCACAAGATAAAATTCAATTATTTACTGAATATAGCCAAAAATACATTCAAACTATAAACAAAAAAATACAATCCGGAAATTTTTGATTAGAAATTATTCTTCTTGAGTATTTTCTGGAGGTTTTTTGATAAAACCACCTTCTTTTGATTCTGGAGGCGGAATTTTCTTTGATCTTCCTAGGCCAATGGTAGTAATTATTACAGACGATAAAATAATAAAGAAAATTATTTGTGGATAAGCTTCTGCATGAGGTAATCCCAAAGTTATGGGAAAAGTAGCTAATACTGCAGCAGCTAAACCCCTTGGAATCATCGAATAAGTAACTTTTCTATCCAGCAAAGAGAATTTTTTTGTTAGAGTAATTTTGCTTACAATCATTCTTCCAAAGTAAATTGCAATTGTAATTCCAATTCCAAGTACTACATATTCAAACTGTCCTATGCTTGCCATTAATCCTACAAATACAAAGAAAAAAGATCTTACCAAAAAGGTCAATTGGTTATGAGTAGGATCATCCAATTCTATTCTTGGAAGTTTGAATTTTAGAATTCCTGCAAGGTGATTCTTGTTTCCCAACATAAGTCCAAAAACTAATGCTGTGAGAGCACCCGACTCTCCAAACGAATTAGCCAAAAAGAATAGAACAAACAAAACTCCCAAAGTAAGCATGTAGGCATGTTGAGTATTTCCAAGTTTTGTAGAAACATACATCCATGGAATTCCAACTCCAAAACCAAGTACCAAGCCAACAACTACTGCTCTTCCTATAGTTTCCTGTAAAATCTGAAGGTCAAATTGACCTGCAAGAATCGCCTCAAATAGAATAAACGCAATAATTGTAGATAGAATATCAGTTAAAGCCGATTCAAAACTCAGCATGTTTTTTGTTTCCTCTGAAATTCTGATATTTCTAACCAGTCCAAACACAATGGCTGAACTACTTCCTCCAACAATGGAGCCAAGCAGAATACTTTCTAACCAAGACCAATCTAAAGTATAGTGTATAGCTAGTGTTGCAATTACTACTGATAAAATAAACCCAAGTATGGCTAGAGTAAAGGAAAAATGAGCAGTTTTTATTATTTGTTTTAGATCTAAATTTAATCCACCATCAAACATAATTATTATCAAAGCTAAAGCTGCAAAATATGGAACAATTTGTATTACAGCATCGGGTTGAATAATTCCTAGAACAGGTCCAATTATTACACCTAATATCATCAAAAATGCAACATCAGGAATTCCTGTTTTCTTAAAAAATGCCTCACCTGCTACTCCAAGAAAAATCACTACACCTGCTGCAAGTAATATTACATGAGCTGAGGCAATAGGTCCTTCTTGGCTTAACGTCCCAACAAAATCTTGAAACTCGTTGAATTTTTCTAAAATTACACTTGCATTGATACCATCCAGAGAAAATACATCACCTAACTGTCCTCTAATTAGCTCTAACATCCCAAAAAAAACCGGATTCATATATTGTTGATTTTAATTTAGAGCTATTAAAAGTCAAATTAGTCAAGCCTGATTGAGTCATTGTTTAGGTATGGTTTTTGTAAATATCTTTAGAACAAATTAAATCCCACCTCTGAGTTTATGCTATATTGAGTGCAACTGGAGAACTACGGGCTGATCATGACCAAGTTCGTCGTTTACAAAAAGTAATTGAGAAATGTGCAGAAAAGATAACAAGTGGTTCAAACATTCCATTTTCTGATATTGAAAAAATAACAATCGTTATCTATGAATTTGTAGATACGATACATCATTCTAGAGAAGAAGATTCTTACTTTCCATGTGTGGCAAGCTATGATAATTTAAAAGAAGAAATTCGGAAATTTATGATTGAACATGAATTTGGAAGAAATATTGCAAGAGAAATTACAAAACATTTGCAAAGATGGAAAAAAGGTGAAGATGCAAGAGAACCAGTTTCAAGATTTTTGAGAACTTACTCAGTATATCTTTATGATCATCTGAACAAAGAAAACAAATTTTTTGACCAAGCAGAGGCTGAAGTTCTATCAAAAGAAGAAGAAACTGAAATGTATGAACAATATCGATCGGTTACTGCCATAACAAAAAAGAAAGAAGATATGATAAAAGAAATTGATTTTCTAGAAAATCAGCCTTGGTTTCAAATTTAACGTAAACTCTTTATGTCCTATTTTCTCGATTAGACAATATGAAACCATTTGTTCTTTGGATGACAGGTCTTCCTTGTTCAGGAAAGACTACAATCGTTAAAGATTTGCAAAAAGACATTCCAAATTTGGCAATGCTTGATGGTGATGAGCTAAGAGAATGGTTCTCTCCCAAAGACTTTTCAAAAGAGGGTAGAGATGAGCATAACAAAAAAGTGGCTCATTTAGCTAAACTTTTGCTAAAGCATGGGGTTCCAAGTGCAGTTTCTTTAGTATCTCCATATCTTGAGAATAGGGAAAATGCCAGAGAAATCATCAGTGCAGGTGACCAATTTGCAGAATGCTTTGTGAAATGCTCTTTAGCCAAATGTGAAGAAAGAGATGTTAAAGGTATGTATGCCAAGGCAAGAAAAGGTGAGATTAAAGGATTCACAGGAATTGATGATCCTTATGAAGCACCAGAAAAGGCAGATCTTATTGTTGATACAGAAGTTGACTCGCTTTCAGACAGCGCAAACAAAGTTAAAGAATTCCTTAAAGGAAGAAACCTACTCTAATTTTTTAAATTCTTCCAATATTTTATTATGAATTAAACCATTAGTAACTAAAATCCCATTTTGATGATTTACAATTTGATTGTTGTAGGTAAGATCATTACCTAACATATCTGTCATTTTTCCACCAGCCTCAGAAATTATACAATATGAAGCAGCTGAATCCCATTCTTTCATTTTGTTTGTAGTTGTAATGTATGCCTCAGCTTCTCCAGAACTGATTTTTCCAACTTTTAACGAACTTCCAATACTTGTAAAATTCTCAATTCCTAATTTTTCTATAAACATTTTTTCTTTATCTGAAAGATGATGCCTTGAACCAACCGCTTTACATTTTGATAGTTCTGAAATTTTTGTCACAGAAATTTCACTCCACTCATCATTTGAATATCTAAATGCTCCTTTTCCTTTTTGAGCTGCAAAGATAGTGTTCTCTGTTGGCCAGCCTATCACTCCCAAGATAGGTTTTTTGTTTTTAACCAAAGCAATCATCACGGTAAATTCACCAGTTTTATCTATAAAATCAGAAGTTCCATCTAGCGGATCTACAATCCAAATTGTCTCTTGTGATAATCTACTTTGATCATCTTTGTCTTCTTCAGATAAAATTTGATGTTCTGTTTTTGATAAAAATCTCTTGATTATTTCATTACTTTTTAGATCTGCTTCTGTAATAGGGGAATTATCCTGTTTAATTGAGGTTTCATATTTTTCTCCGTAAATAGACAAAATTGCCTTCCTTGCTTCAATTACTGCTTGTAAGGCTACATCTAATTCTGGAATAGGATCTACAATTGGTATGTTTTTCAATGAATTTTACCTACGTTGTCAGTTCTGGCTTTAGAGTCCATACTACTCCTAGCATGATAAATGGAATAGACAATACACCAATAATTGTTAACATGATATTGAGTTGAGAGTCTGAAACTTGGGGATTATTAACAATCCACGGTAATGGTAAAGTGATAACTACCCAAATAATACCAAGTAAAATAATTAATTTGGCCTTTTTCTTCTTGTCATGCATCGTATAAAGTACATTTTGAGCAGTATTAAACTCATGTGAATTATTTAGTTGATTGTCCTCCATCGACAGCAAGGATTGCTCCAGTAGTCCAAGAGGAATCCTCAGATGTTAGAAACAAAACTGACTTTGCAATCTCGTCAGGTTGTCCAATTCTACCTATTGGATGATCATTATCCATAAATTTTCTATCTTTTTCTGTTTTCAAAAATGGCTTGGTCATTTCTGTATCTACTACACCAGGACAAACACAATTTACTCGAATCTTATCTTTTGCATATTCTAATGCCCAACACTTTGTTAGAATAACTAAAGCCGCTTTGGATGCTGAATAGGCATCAGCGTTGAATCCCTCATAAGCTTTTAGTCCCGCATCTGATGAAACATTAATGATTGTACCTGAAGTTTTTTGTAAATATGGTATAGAAAATTTTGCAAATCTAAATGGACCATTAAGATTTACATCTAAAACTTTATTCCATTCTAATTCTGAAATTTCATGTAATTGTTTAATTTTTGGAAAAATCCCAGCATTATTTACTAAAATATCTAATTTTCCAAATTTTTTAACTGTCTCTTCAACTACCATTTTTACTTCCTCCTCTTTTGTAATGTCTGCAGATATTGGTATTGTATTAGTAAGTTGATTGGCAGCATTTTCTAGCTGTTGGCGATTACTTGATGTAATTACTACGCTTGCTCCGTTTTTAGAAAAAATTTTGGCAGTTTCAAATCCTATACCTCTACTTCCGCCAGTTATTATCGCAACTTTCCCCTTTAATTTCAATACCATTCTCCATAAAATTCGTAATTTATACTTCAAGGATTTCTGAAAAAATGATAATAATTTTAAAGTAAAAAATTTGAGCTATTGTCACTTTGCAAAATAATTTTATGGAATTTTTATTTAGAGAAATTATCAAATAGAAATCTCAAATGAAAAGTTCCTAAAATAATATTTTAGTTTTCAAATATCATGACATTTGGTTCTAAAAATTTTTAAAAAATTAGCTTTTAATTTTTATAAATAAATCCATAAAAAAATTATTATAAAAATTACTAAAAATATCAAAAATTATAGAAAAATTTTCATTAAATATTAAATAGTTAAAATTACTATAATATTTCATGCCGAAGGACATAATTCCTATCGACTAAACTGCGTGGCCCTACAGAACGGAAAAGGCAATCAGGTCCTAAAACCCTGACCACGAGAGGAAATCTCTCACAGTTCTGTAATCAGAGGGGCACGCCTTTTAATTTCCTATAATATCTACAGATACACTTCCCTTTAGATTCCCATTTGGATTAATCTGAATGAATATTTCTTTTTGAGTTGGAATTAGAATAGATTTTTGGCCATCATAATCCCATGTATAATATTCAGAAATTCCTGTATCATGTAATGTTCCATTCAATTTGAAATCTTCAGAAAATGCAAAATCATCTCCATTTAATGAAATTGTAAGATTTTGGGGACTATCTCCATTAGGCACAAATCGAAAGTAATATTCACCATTTTCCAAATCAAATGTACTGGAGTAAACTCCATTTTCGTATAGTTCAGGACTGGCTAGAGTTACATGAAAAACAGGTTCATTATTTGTATTAGGTTGGTCTGATTGGGAGCCTAAAACTATAACCCCAATTATTATACTAATGGGAATTATTAGAAATATTTTTTTCATTTCGCTACTTTATTTCTAATATTATAAAAATAAATTTCTAATGGTGCCTGAAAATCTTTTTTCAAGCACTATTGGAGTATGTTTTGTAAAGAGATTTTAATTTACGGTGAATCAATTTTTACACCCTGAATTAAGTATTAAATTTAAAATCGGAAACATTGCCAAATCTAGAAGACAAATGGACTAAACAACCACAGCCAAGTATTTCTGAGAAATTTAATGATGTAATTAAACCAAAAGGTTCTCTCAAACCACGTGTCCAAAACGCAATTAAAAAATTAAGCTTACAAATTTCAAAATTAGATGGTATGTTAGTTAAATTAAAAGAACGTGATGGAAAAATTTTCCAAAGAATAGTAGAGGCAACACAACAACATGATACTCAAAAAAGTAAAGTCTTATCAAGTGAATTAGCTGAAATTAGAAAAGTTACAAAGATTCTAAGCAATGCAAGAATGGCCCTAGAACGAATTGAACTTCGATTGACTACCACTAATGACATTGGAGACACCGTAATGGCAATAATGCCAACTATGGGTCTAATGAAAAATCTGAAGTCCTCACTTGGAAAAATAATGCCTGGAGCAGAACAAGAAATAAGTCAAATGGCAGACATGTTGGGTGGATTTATGACTGAAAGTTTCGCTGGAGATGGTGCTTTTGGAATTGATGAATCAACAAATATGGAATCAGATAAAATTTTGCAAGAAGCCGCAGCAGTTGCAGAAAACTCTACTGGAGATTTATTCCCATCTGTTCCAACATCAACTACAACATCTCCTTCAACATCAAAATTTCTTTAAAAATTAGTTTTCTAAAATTAACTTTCTAGAGATTCTCTGGATTCTTTAATTTTCTTTACTCTATCTCCCTCACCGTCTACAACTTTATCTATTCCAGATAATTTATCCTTCAGAGTATTAATCAGGGATCCTACTTCATCAGCTTCATTTTCTACTTCTTGTCTCTTACGAGTTAAATCCTGAATTCCTTGATTTTCCTCATCAATGTAAGCACTAACCTTTTCTAATTTTTCTTTTAAATTCTTAATATCAACTGACTCATCTTCAATATCCTTTTCCAAACTTGTCCTTTTATCTTTCAAATTTTTTATCATTAAACCTACATAATCAATGGCCTCATCTAATTTTGCTCGTTTAGCCATCAGATCTCCAATTCCAATTTCACTTGAATTTTCTGAAAATGAAGATTCAACCATTGTTTCTCTCTCTTCTGATTCCACCTTAGTATCTTTCTCCGGTTTTTCTTCTACCATCTCTCCCCCTTCTTCCTTTTTGAACTTGTCAAACATTTTATAAATTATTTAGAAAATACGAATAAAAAGTCATTATGTATTCTCAAAACTGACTAGTGAATGATTTTTTGTTTATAAAAAAAAGAAAAATTGGTAATTATATTACCAAACAGGGATTTCTTACCAATTGATTACATTCTGTAGTATACACATATTCTGAGTTTTCAGTTCCAAATTGCAAAAGTTCGATATTTTGACTCGTTTCAGGAATTTGGGTGGAATTCATAAATGCAATTGCAAATACGTTTTCTTTGTCTGATTCTTCCATTTTACCAGAAAATATGACTCTATAATCATAGTTCTCATTCAAGGAATTTTCTATAATTTCAGGATCGGAATTATCAGATTTTCCACTCAAATGGAGATTTAATGCCCCCTTGGATAAATCTAAAGTCCCATGTACTGAAATTTTCCAATACCTCTCTCCAACTTTAGAGACTTTTCCATCAAAAAGAACTATTCCTGAATGATATTCTTGAAAATTAATGAATGACCAACCAGGAGTTCCTTCTAAAGAAAGAATTCGATTAATCTCTTCATCTGCTGTGTTTTTTGGTAAAATAATCTCCACAACTTCTAATTTTCCATTTACCATTTTTTCAGTAAGTATCGTTCTAATCTTATCTAGATGAGCATTTTCCGGTAAATTTGGGTCATTTTGAATCTCCTCAAATTCAAGATTGTCTTCAATTTCTGCATAAGAATAGCTAACCCCTAATGGGGCTGTTGATAACATCAACAGCATTGCAACTACTCTGAATGTATCATTGCGGATTTTTTTCATTAAATGAGGATAATTGAAATAATAGTTTAGGTATGGTAATGAAACGTCCTGTTCCTTATATACAAAAAATAGAAAAAATGTAATAAAAAAGCTTCAAAATGCTTGAAATTTTTTAAAAATGTGTTTTTTGATTTTTTTTAAAAAATTACAATTTTTGTATTAAAATTTTAAGCACAAAAAATAATGAAAATTTTCTTACTTTGGTGAAAACTACTAAAATTTGTAAAATTAGAGAGTCAAAATGGCGTTCCGCTTTGTGTTCCGCTTTGAGGTTTCAGAATATTCCTCATAAGCAAACTAATTCTATACTATTACATGTCAAAACAACAATACAGGTCCGAAATGGGCATAATGGGTGATATCCTTAACGTTACCGCCAATGGTGGACGTGATGGAATCATTATATCTGCAATATCTCGCAAAGCCAACCTATCTCACTATGCAGTACTAGACAAATGTGAGAAACTGGTAGAAGCTGGCTTAGTCGAGTCTGTCAAAAACGATAGAAATAGAGTCTTTTTGATTACTGAAAAAGGACTTCAATTTTTCCAGGAATTCAAGAGATTCCAGGAACTCGTTGAAAGCATGAATTTAAGGTATTAACCATTGAATCCCGAAATCGTACCGTTTCATACGAACGAATCTCTTGTAGAAGATGGAATGCTTTTTGTAAGGACTGAAGGTATCCTCAATACAATGATTAAGATCCCCCTGATACTTGCAGGATTAATCGTTGTAACAATTGGAATGCCAATTCAAACCTCATTCGGCTCTACTAGAACCTTAGAACTAACCATGTATTCAGATGGTTCTACACATGTATCTACTCAATTGGATATAGATGCACAATTACCTGATTTTGAGCTTGATTTATTCGGCCCATCAGTTGATAATTTTGTCACTGTCGGTGAAGATGGATTTTTGTTATCCGGTGAGGTAATAGGAAATAAAGCTACAATCGATACTTTTGGTTCTTCAAGTATTTCTGTAGACTATGATATTCATGATTTAATTTCAAAAGAAGGACGAGTTTGGACTTTCTCATTTGAATCCCCATCTGATTATACTTTACTTATGCCAACTAGCTCTATAATTGTCGGAATGAGTAACATTCCTAAAAATATGGAAATTACTGAAGACCACACTAAATTAGAATTATCAACTGGGATGACTGAGATAAATTACATACTTGGTACACCTCAAAACCCAATAGATACTCCTCCACCTGATCCAATTAATCCTGATGAAGATTATACTTTACCAATCATTTTTGGTGGAATAATTGCAGCTGGAGTCGCAGGAGCATCTATAATTATAAAGAAAAATAAATCAAAATCATCACAATCAACAGTTCAAACTGAAATAATTTCTGACAAGCCAGCTGATGAAAAATTTGTTAATCCACAAGCTATTTTTGATTTTAGACCTGATATGCGCGAAGATGATAAAAAAATTGTTAATTTCATTTCTGAAAGTGGTGGACAAGTTTTTGAAAGCGACTTAAGGAAAAAATTCCTTCAACCACGAACCACTATGTGGAGAGCTGTAAAACGATTAGAAAGATTAGGAGTAATTGAGATTAACAAAAAAGACATGCAAAACCTCGTAATCTTAAAGAAAAAGTTGGAGGAAGAGGAATGAAATCTATTGTAATCTATGGATTATTGGTTCTAACGGCAAGTTTGACTTTGGGAGGCATGACAAACACTGTATTTGCTCAAGAAAATCCTTCCATTTTATCCCAAATAGCTACTCGTGCACAAGAACAAATTCAAAATCAAATGTCTAATGAATCCTCTGAAGAATTAAAGAAATTATTTGAAGAAGGCAAAAATGAAGTTGAGGCTTTAGACGAATCTCTTTCAAATAATGACTTAACTTCGGCAAAAAAACATTTTCTGTCTTCAATGAAGATTTTTACCAATATTTCACATCAACTAACTACAGTTCAGACCATTAAATCTGAAATTAATACAATTCAAACTGTTCCCAACCCCTCAAATGATCTTCTTCGAATGCAAAGTTACGTTAACAGCCTAAAAGTAATTGCTAAAAACCAAAATGCATCATTAGACTTTTCATCACTCGATCAATCATTTACAATTGCTAAAAACCAAATTAATAATAATCAATTTGAGGAAGCAACACAAACAATTCATGAAATCAAAAAAATCATCATTGAATTTAATGCAGAACTTCGTCACCAGGCATTACAACAAGAATCAAATCGAGCTCAAGCATTTGCCCAAAAATATCTAAAACAACTTGACAGATTAATTGAGCATGGACAAAATACTGGAATGCCTGAAGATATTATGCAAAAATTTGAATATTCACGAGAAAATCTTACCTTAGCAACATCTCCTTCAGGGGTAATTAAAGAAGTAAGAAATATTCTGTTACTTCAACAACAATTTGAAATATCAGAAAATAAGCTTTTAGATTTAAGAATTATACAAACAGAAAAGGTAATTCTTGAACTATCTAACTCAGACCAGGTAAATCAAGATACTATGCAAGAAATCAATGAATCCCTTCAAGCCATTAAAGATCACATATCAAAAAAAGAATTTGAAAACGCAAATGAGTTACTACGATTACTAGCAACAGTTCTTGAGCAAATTCAAATCTAGTCACAAATTATCATAAACTTCATATACATTTTCTTAACATCATGAGCATGGCTTCTAAAGAAATTAGTGTTGGTGTGGGTATTCCAATGATTATAGTTGGCGCTTTAATGGCTTGGTTATGGGCACCTTTAGAAACTGAGATGCAAAGTATAGTAGAATTTGTCGGAAGTTTGATTGGAATTTTGGGCGTAGTATTTTTCATTTCTGGATTATTCTATACAAAAGAACCAGTAATGCATTAACTAAAAGCCCATTGAATAAATAATGAAAAAAAATACTACTAGTACTTGAAAATTAGATTATTTGAAATATTCACATCAGTTGAAGGAGAAGGAATTCTTTATGGTACTAAAACTCTATTTGTAAGATTAGCAGGTTGTCCCTTTACTTGTTTTTATTGTGACACTAAAGAATCACTTCCACTTGATTCTGGAAAAGAATACAACCT
The DNA here is from genome assembly GCA_030611185.1 of Nitrososphaerota archaeon. Lineage (GTDB taxonomy): Archaea > Thermoproteota > Nitrososphaeria > Nitrososphaerales > Nitrosopumilaceae > Nitrosomaritimum. Next base: position 12,641 of record JAUWQG010000001.1, on the reverse strand, counting down.
TCAAGAAGCATGTCAACTAATTGATTCCAATCTCAAAAAACAGACATACAAAGTAAATTTTACAGGTGGAGATCCCTTAATCCAACATGAAGCTGTAGCCGAACTAGCAAAATATGTTCAAGGTAAAAAAATTCCTACATATCTTGAATCATCTTGCTTTGATTCTGATAGATTTAATCATGTTTTACCGTTTATTGATATTGTAAAAATTGAATTTAAAACAAAAGATTCTAAATTTGTTGATTCTAAACATTATGAAAAATTAATTGAAAATGTAATGAATTGTCTTAAATCATCTGTATCTGAAAGAAAAACAACTTACATCAAAATTGTTGTAAGCTCAAAAACAGAATTAAGTGAGTTTACTAATCTAGTTTCAAGTATTTTTAATTCTGTTTCAAAGCATCAAATTGATGGATTCATTATACAACCAACTTACGGAATAGCAGAGCCATCTTTAGATCTACTTCTAGATTTGTATGATATTGTATTTCCATTTTATCCGGATGTTAAAGTCGTACCCCAACTCCATAAATTCATAGGTGCTCCATAAATTTACCATTAGTCAAAAACTAGATTAGGTTCAAATACTAGAAAAAATCTCTCAGAATATCTAATGGACCAAGAGCGTGTGAAAAAATTGGTTAGAGAACTAATCATAGAAATTGGAGAAGATCCAACTCGTGAAGGACTCAAAGATACTCCAGAACGAATTGGACGAATGTACCAAGAAATCTTTAATGGATATGAATCTGATTCTGAGTTATCAGTACAGTTCTCTGAAGATTCTGATACAGTTGTTGCACGTGATATTCAGTTTTATTCCATGTGTGAGCACCATATGTTGCCATTTTTTGGCAAGATCCATATTGCTTATTCTCCTAATGGTAGAGTCTTTGGAATATCAAAACTGATCAGACTAGTTGAAAAATATTCTAAACGACTTCAAATTCAGGAACGACTAACGAAAAATATAGCTGATGAGCTATTTGCTCAAGGGGTAAAAGGTGTAGTAGTAGTGACTGATGCAGAACATCTTTGTATGAAAATGAGGGGAGTTAGAAATGATGCCACTCTGACTTCAGCTGCATATCGTGGAATCTATGAAAACAGGGAAGAAAAAGAAAGTATCATGGCTATGATACGAAAACATACCTACAATGCTTCACTTTAGTACCTGAAAAATTAAATATTCAATATTTGACATAGATTCTATGGTTGCTCATGATAATATCCATATTCCAAAAGAATCATTTCCATCATGGATATGGTATGTTTTAGAAGTCACGATTGTAATCGTTCTTTCATTTGCATTATCTTTCAAAGTTGCCGAATTTTTTGAGGTATCACCAGAAGTAGGTAATTGGATTATGGCAGGGACATTTGGTGCATGTTTTCTTGTATGGTACATGATAATTAGAGGTCTTATTCTTAAGAAAAAAATTCTTAGAAACAAATACTGAAATTATTTTAAATATTTTGTTTTATCTTTAATTCCAGATTTATCAAAAGCAATTTTTCTATTATTACATGATTCACAAACACCACAATGATATCTACCACTAGAATAACAACTCCAAGTTTTGAAAATAGAATCACCAATTGTTTTGTAGCCAAATTTTAGCAAATCACTTTTAGAAAGTCCTTCTTTATACGGAGACCAAATCTCAATTTTTTTTCGTAAACCTGAATTTATACCATCAATTTCTCCTTGATTAAATGAAGATTCCAATTTTTTTGCAAAATTAGGTCTACAATCAGGATAATTCTTATCACCTGTATGGGCTCCATATACAACTAAAGATGCATTTAGAGTAAAGGCCCACGCAGATGCAATCGAGAGAAAAACAGCATTTCTAATAGGAACAACAATAGAGTATTCAAATTTACTTGGAATTTTTCTTTTTGAGCTTGTTAATACATTGGAATCTCCATACAATTCTTTCATGAAACCAATATCTACAATCTTATGTTTTTTAAGACCTATTTTTTTTGCAAAAGATTTTGCTGCAATAATTTCTCTGCTAGCCTTTTGGCCATAAGAAAATGAAATTCCATATAGTTCATACTTTGATTTTAAGTAGGATGCAGCACAAACTGAATCTATTCCACCACTAAAAACTACTACTGCTTTTTTCATCGATTTATCTCCAAGTTATTTTTTAATTTTAGCACCAATACTGGGTTTACAAATAATAGTTTGACAGTCTATTTTGGCCGATTTAAATCCCTTAGACATCGCTAAACTGATTTTTTTAAGATCCCCTGAACTTTTTGAAAAGGCAATCACTGAAGGACCTGCTCCACTAATTGTGACCCCTAATGCTCCTGCTTTTAATGCATTTTCTTTAACCTTTGAAAATCCGGGTATCATATGCTTCCTGGCAGGCTCTACTATCACGTCTTTTATTGATTTTCCAATCAAATCAGGATCTTTTTTCATAAATCCTACTACAATTACTGTTGCATTTGATAGATTTGTAATACTAGATGTTAAACTGATTTTTTTTGGGATTACACCTCTTGATACTTTGGTTTTCTTTTTTGGAACTTTTAATTTTGGAACTGCAATACACATTCTTAGATTAGCAGGTGGATCAATTTTGATGATCTCTAAAGGATCAGTTTTCACAATCACAAATCCTCCTAGAATTGAGGCTGCAACATTATCATAATGAATTGAACCAGCACTTGCTTTTTCACCAATTCCTGCAAATCCAACAAGCGCATTTCCATCTAATTTCAATTTGTATAATTTATCAAATGCAAAAGCGGCAGCTGCTGCCGAAGCAGCACTACTACCCATTCCATAACCTGCAGGAATATTTTTTTTAATTATTATTTCGATTCCATCGTTAATTTTGAATTTTTTAATCATATTTTTTACAACTAATCCTGCTGTATTTTTATCAGGATTTGTTGGTATGTCATCTTCAGTTACGATACTGACTCCTTTTGCTTTCTTTTTTGTTAAAGTAATTTCATCATAAAATGCGTTAACCGCTAATCCAAAAACATCAAATCCAGGACCTAAATTTGCAGTGGATGAAGGTGCAACAACAGTAATTTTTGAAACCATCTAATCTTCTACCTCTTCTCCCAAATTAAGAATTCTGCTTAATGCCCCTTCTAAATTTACCATTCCATCTCCTGTCACATTAGAAACTGGAATTAATCCTTGAGCAAAACCACCTAGATTTAATCCTCGTAAAATATTTGTAGCCAAAGTATATGTTTCACCATCTGCATCTTTTGCTATTGCATTTTCTAATGATCTGATATTACTTGACCATTGGATGATGTCTTTTAGTTTTGTACCTATAACATCTGTTTTTGTGATTACATTTATGGTTGGCAAATTTAGACGTAATCTAATTGAGGTTGCAAGAAGAGCAATAGACACAAAATTGATTGGTGTGGTAATTAGTGACCCATCAAATAAAAAAATACTTGTTTTTTCCTCAGCAGTTAAATTTTCTACAATAAATTTACCACTAGTTCTATATGCAAATAATTCTATTTGTCCTGGTGTGTCCACTAACAAATAATCTGGATTTACTCTTTCAACTTCATTTCTTATGTCATCAATTTTAGACGCAATTAGATCATTTGCCATTATTAGGGCGCCATTTGGTCCTAAATCATATTGTTTCATTAATGAGACAATATCAACATAATCCCTAACATCGACATCACAAGTATAAGGCATATTTTCAACACCTGGATCCATGTTCAAAACGGCAGCAAATGCGCCATTTTGAGTGTAATAATCACATAATTTTGAGGTTAGTAGAGATTTTCCTGCTCCAGCTGTCCCAGTTACAAAAATCGTTTTCAATACTTTCTAAATTTCCTTGTTTAGCTTATATTTCAAACTAGAAGCAGGCATAGAAATTATAGTCATAAAATTGGGTCAACTTTCATATTTGAATTCATGAAAATTTTTTCAGATGAATTGGAGAATTATAATAATCCCAGTTACACTTATTCCAATTCTGTTTATTGTGTTACAATTTGATATAAAAATTGAAGATGTTTTGTCTGTTGGGATTTTTCCATTTATTTTGGCAGTAATTGCTATGATGATAAAATTAGGACTTCAAGGAATAAAATTTGCGTACATTACCCAAAGATATTTAGGAAAATTTGATTCCTTTTGGAAATTAGTGGGTGTGAGAGTTGGAAGTGAATTTATTAAATTTACAACTCCAATGTTTGTAGGGGCAGAATTTATAGTAATTTATTATCTCCACAAAAAAGGAGCTCCTCCTTCTAAATCCACTTGGATTGCAATTATGGATATAGTAACTGAAGTTTTCGCTGGAGGCTTATTGTCTATAATGGCAGGTATTATTGCAATAATGAGTGGTGCATATATTGTAGGAGCCATTATTTTAGGTACAAGTATTTTTGTAACAACATTATGGATGGTTTTATTCTTTTTATCATCAAAGAGAATATTTCAACTTCCAAAAGTTATTACCATCTTAGTAGAAAAGTTTGGAAAAGAAAAAGGTAAGAGCATAGTTACTAAAACAAATTCTTGGATGGAGGAAGTTTGTGTAATGAGCAAAAAAAATCTTAGAACTAACGAATCCAAAAAAGTATTTACAATTACATTCTTCATTTCTCTAGCTTCTTGGTCATTTTATGGAATATCTTTTATGATAATTGCATTTGGAACGGGATATGTCATTGGCGTCTTTGAATCAATAATGGCAGTAATGGGTGCTAATGCAATTGGGAATTTACCAATTACAGTTGGGGGTTCTGGTTTGGCTGAATTTGGAATTGTAGGGTATTTGAATAATCAAAATCCATTTGATTTAGAAATCCTTGAAGGAAACACTATTTGGAATACAGTAATTGGTTGGAGAATTGCCACTTATTACGTACCAATTGCCGTAACTTGGATCTTATTGGTAAAACTAGCCTTAAGTAAATATAATAAAACTGAAACAACATAGAAACCACTTTATCTTTTAAGAGATTTTTTGAATTATGAATTTTAAAAATAAAGTTGTTTTAATTACTGGCGCATCATCAGGAATTGGAAAAGACTCTGCAATAGAATTTGCAAAATTAGGTGCTAACATAGTTTTAGTTGCAAGAAGAAAAGAGAAACTTGAACAAGTTGCTGATGAATTAAAAAAATTCAATGTGACTATTCTGACTTGTCAATGTGATGTATCTAACAAAGAACAAGTCAAAGAAATGTCAAGAATAGTTTTAGAAAAATTTGATTCAGTTGATATTTTAGTAAATAATGCAGGTTTTGCAATTTATGGTTCTGTATCTGATCTTACTATTGATGAAATAGAATCTCAGATGGAGACTAATTATTTTGGAATGGTTTACTGTATCAAAAATTTTCTTCCATCAATGCTAGATAAAAAATCAGGTCATATTGTAAACGTGGCATCTGTTGCAGCAAGTTTTGGTTTACCAGGAATTGCCTCTTATTGTGCATCAAAGTTTGCAATGCTTGGATTTTCAGAAGGTTTTAAACATGAATTAAAAAATACTGGAGTTGGAATTACTGTTGTTAGTCCAATTATGGTTAGAACTAATTTCTTTGAACATCCATCATTTGAAAAAATGCCAAAATTTTCTCCAATTTCTCTTAGTTCCAAAACTGTTGCAAAAGCAATTCTAAAAGCAGCAAATTCTCCAAGGTTAGAAATTATAGTCCCATCTGTAGTACGTGGTGCAGTATGGATGAAGAATACTTTTCCATATTTCATCAATCCAATACTAGGAAAGTCTTTTAAAAAACAATTAGATTCTATGAAAAAAGATTAATCTTCTTCTGAATCGTTATCTGCAGATCCACTGGAGTCTACATCTAGTAATTCCAAAGATTTCAAATCAAATTGGTAAATTGCTTTCATATCAATTTCTTTCTCTTTCTCAAGAAATTCTGCCACTTTCTTGCTTAACGGTGCTTTATGTTGATCAAATACAAATTCGTAAACTTGACCTTTTAGTAAATCATCAATCTTTACTGTTTTTGGAACATCCATTGTAACAATATGTCGTCCATCCTCTACTGCATCATACAACTGGACATCAATCTTATTGTCTTCATGATAAAATTCTAAAATGTATCCTGATTTTTTTAGCTTTTCAGGTTTCTTAAATTTTGCATTTTGAATTTCATCAGAAACCCAATCAGGAATCTCATCTTTCTTTTTTACCATAAATATCAGATCTAGTTTAGTTCTTTGTCTTTTTTGCTTTTTGACCACCATTCAAGATAGTCATCATGTTTATCATCACGTGTTCTTTCTCTTTGATTTAACTTGAATCTAATATCTGAAACTTCTTCTCTTGTTGCGTATAATCCGCATCGGTTACAAATGAAATGTCTTCTATTTTTCTCATCCATTTTCATTGGAATGTCAATTTCATCAAATAACTTGAACAAAGCATCTCTACTTCTGTCCTCTTCCTCTGGAAAATCTTCCATGTATTTTGTTTCTATCTTCTTTTTTGCTCGTGATGTACATTCTGGACAGTTAGGCACTAATGATTTGGCTTAATTTTTTCCATAAAAGCGTTCCCACATATTTTTTGATCGATTATCAAAATATCTGACACACGGATTTTATCGTCATCCCTTTCGGTCCGTTCGCCCATCGAAATCCCGCGTGCCAGATATCTAAAAATCTAGAAATTATCCTTTATCTCTTTTCTTCTAAGATCTCAGCTGCAATTTTTGCTGTATTCTCTGCTCCATTTGAAACAAAATTTTTGGAAAAATCCAGTAAATTCCCCTCAAATTCATCATAATTCTCTTTTATTGTTTTTATTCCTTTTATCACATGTTGGGTTTTACTTGCAAAAATACCTAGATTTTTCTTTTCTGCCCATCTGATATTATTTGTATGTTCATCATAAATTGGGATGCCAATTATTGGTTTTGCCTTTCCTCCAAGTATTTCTCCCATAACAGTATGTGAACCATTTACAACAGCATATTTACTCAAACCTAACACTTCTTCTTTTTCTTGCTCTGAAAGATAACCAATATCTATTTGAATCCAATCTATCTTTTTTTCAAGGGCTTCAGATATACTAAATTTTTTTCCATTTTTCCCCAAAACAGAATTAATAGAGGAATTATTTTTTGCATGAGAAATTATTCTTTTTTCATTTTTCATTTCCTCCTGATGAAAAACCTGTTCATATCTTTCTCCTGTTCCATCATTAGTGGATTTATTCCCAGTTCTCATCCAGTATCCAAAATCGTTATCCTGAATAATTCTTTCAAGATCGGAGGGAGGATCTTTATGAATATTTTTCTTATTTATGAAATGACCTACGTAAGAAACTTTTGGTTGTACTTCCTTTGTAAAATTTAGATTGAATTCACATAAAGTATATGGGGGAGGCGAATCAGCTACAATAATTTTACTAGCTTTTGCAATTTGTTTTGCAATAAAATAAAGTGAAGGATAAAAATAGACTTTTGATTTATACAATTTTGGTCTAAATTGATTTGTTATGAAAAGGCTTGGTATGTTACGATTTTTTGCCAAAATGTTTGAACCCATATCCCCATCATTGATTACCAAATCAAAATTTTCTTTATTGTACAGTTTTCTTTCTTCTCTCAAATAATCTACAATTTGATTTACAAGTGGAGGATTTTGTGCGATTGGTAATAAAAAATTCAACATAGATTTTATGATGCTTGGCCCAAATTTTCCATCAATTGGAGTTGGCATCATAATATTGTGAATTTTATCTTGTTGATCAGGAAATTTGTCTAATAATTTATGGTAAACGTGGTCTTTGCTTGAAAAATGAGCCTCAAAATCTTCTTTCATTAAATCAATGAATGCCTCATGAAATCTTATCATACGAGAATAATGACCACTACCCCATGGGTAGATAAATTCCCCAATTTTATGCATGTAAAGAAATCTGTAGATGCTGTTTAAATTCTCAATGATTTTATTCCAAAGAATCTAGAATATCATGCACATTATTTGGCCCAATTACTACATCTACTGTTTTCTTTGTATTTAGGGCAGATTTTACATCCTTACCTGTTATTTTGGGAATTTCCTTTGAATTCATGAGAATCATTTTATTCATTTTTGGAATTTGCTTTTCTAATCCGATCTCTTTTGCTTCCTCAAACAGTTTGACATCAACCCCACTAAGAGGCATGATTGGCAATTTATTATTTTGAAATACTTTGTTCATTGAATATTCAATAAAATCTTGTGAAAAGGCCAGTGGAGATAATGATAAAGAGACGTTAACTAGTTTGTTTGATTTGGCTTCGTGAATTAAAATTTCAATTACTGAACTTATGAAAGTTTGATAATTTTTTACTCCAGTTGGATTTATCTTTATTTGAAAAAAGTCTAGAGAAATTTTTTCTTTTGCTAGTCTAGGAATTATTTGATTAATCATCTTAACAAGATTCATCAACTCTGAATCTTTTCTATAACAAACAATTATTTTTGAGTCAAAACCTTGCTTTATTGTTTCAAAACACGAAACAGCTGATATTTCATCATAAACACTGCAAATAGTATTTTGTTTTGGTGAATTAAAAGTAATTCCACCTTGCCCTTTATCTATAAAAATACAAATGTATGCATTATTTTTTGTCAAATAAGTATAAAGCAACTTATTGTAATTTTCCTCCGTTCCAGGTTTTGCTCCCAAGTTAGATTTTTTTTCAATTATGGATGATGTTGCTGCAATCTCAACATCCTTAGGAAAAAATCCTTTTGATGTTCCTTCAACTTTTACGAGAAATTTTTCCCCTTTTAGGAGTAAATTTCCACCTAAAGAAGTAATTTCTGATACAATTGTTTTAAAATCATTTTTTACTTGTCTAGCAATTGCTACTTTTTCAATACCAAAAAGTAAATTGATTGCGGAAGAAGAAAAAACAGGATCACTTGAATCTACAAGAATAATATCTCCGTCTCTTTTTATTGATTTGAATTCTTGATTTCTAATCTTTAGAATTTTTTTAATATTTGAAATCAATTGAGGAATTTTGTTTTTGGAAAACACCGTAGGAAAAACTACAACATAAGAAACTTCTTTCATCTTTTTTATTTTGAAATTCACTTGTTTATAATTTAGGATAAAATCCTCGGGTAATCAATATAAAACAACAAACAGTGAATGGTATTGTGGTAAAATTCACTCAAAGAGAACTTGATGAGATTAATCCTACTCTAAAAAATGCTGAAGATGCTTTAAACTGGGCTTCAGATAATTTACACCCAAAAGTTGCAAAAGCTTCAAGCTTTGGAGCTGAGGATTCACTTCTAATCGATATGATGACAAAAATTAATCCTAAATTTCGATTTTTCACTTTAGATACTGGAAGATTACCACAAGAAACTTACGATATCATGGATATACTCTCAAAAAAATATAATGTGATTTTTGAGGTAATGTTTCCAGACGCAGAAGAGGTTAAAGAAATGGTTCAAACCAAAGGCATTAACCTATTTTATGATAGTATCGAAAACAGACGACTTTGTTGTGGAATTAGAAAAGTAAAACCCTTAAGAAAAATGCTTGAGACTTTGGATGGATGGATTACTGGAATTCGAAGAGATCAAACTTCTACTCGAGAAAACGCCAAAATGCTTGAAATTGATGAAAAATATGATGGAATCGTCAAAGTAAATCCATTACTTGACTGGAATTGGGAACAAGTTTGGACCTATATTAAAGAGAAAAATGTCCCGTACAATTCTCAAATCGATAAAGGATATCCTAGTATTGGATGTGAACCTTGTACTCGAGCAATAAAAGATGGTGAAGATTTAAGAGCGGGTCGTTGGTGGTGGGAAAATGATGATACAAAAGAATGTGGATTACATACACCTGATGGAGTATAATTATGAGTAATGAAGTAATCAAACCACACGGTGGAATACTAGTAAATCGAATTAATAAAATTGATACCTCTGGATTATTTTCAATATCAATTTCAGAAGATCTTGCAAATGATGTGGAAAATATTGCAGATGGAATTTTTAGCCCTCTAGAAGGATTTCTCGGACAACAAGATTTTGAGAATGTTGTATCCAAAGGAAGATTATCAAATGGCTTAGCTTGGACAATTCCTATTGTTTTAGACGTGGATGAATCAACAGCTGCAAAAATGAAAGAAGCAGGTGATGTTTTATTACAAAATCATCAGGGATTAGGAGTAGCAGTATTACATGTTGAGGAGACTTTTTCCTTTGATAAAGAAAAAACTGTTCAGGGAGTGTACGGAACAAATGATACTTCTCATCCAGGTGTTGCAAAAACTATGGGCATGAAAGATTTTCTTGTTGGTGGCAAGATAGATTATATTCAAAGACCTGAAGAAACTGAACTAAGAAAAAATAGATTAACTCCTTTACAAACTCGAGAGGCTTTTGCTCAAGCTGGGTGGAAAACAATTTGTGCATTTCAAACACGAAATCCACCTCATGTAGCCCATGAGATGCTTCAAAAAACTTCCATTACAACCAGAGACGGAGTTTTTGTCAATCCAATTATTGGAAAGAAAAAATCAGGAGACTTTGTAGATGAAGTAATTATAAAATGCTATGAAACCATGATTGAAAATTATTATCAAGAAAATAGATGTAAACTTGGAACTTTACATACTGAAATGAAATATGCCGGTCCAAAGGAGGCAATCCATCACGCAATAATGAGGCAAAACTATGGATGCACACATATCATAATAGGACGAGATCACGCAGGAGTAGGAAAATTCTATGATCCTTTTGCAGCCCAAAAAATATTTGATGGTTACCCAGAATTAGAAATAACACCAGTATTTTTCCCGGCCTTTTTCTATTGTAAGAAATGTTTAACATATACAAATCCAAAAATATGTCCACATGATGATGATGCCAAAGAGCAAATCAGTGGAACAAAACTAAGAGAAATGATTCAAAACGGTCAAGCACCATCAGAATTCATTTTAAGACCTGAGGTAGCAAAAGTAATTTTGGATCATCCTCATCCATTTGTTGATTAGATATTTATTCACTCAAGAGTGATTTGATTCATGAAATATTTACTAGTATTACTTTTTACCTTTGGATTTCTAATTACACCTGCATTTGCGCAAGAAGCCAAGAATCCTTCCATTATTATCTACACAATAGAAATTCCGTTTAACGAGTTTAACAAAATTTCACGAGATGCCATAGTTGTTGATTTAGAAAATGATCATGCAATAAGCTGGCAAATAACCATCGATAACAATCTTGTATATGCGAATCCAGATGGAAATGGTGTTTTCAAATTTTATGATAAAAACTCTGACAAATTTGTAGAAATAGGCATGGGTGCTCCTCCTCATGAAAAATTTTGGGTTGCAGCAAATACTGAAAGAGAAGGATATGTAGTTGTACAAAGCGACCTTGAAAGAGGTTGGTATCCTGCCACAAAAATCATAATCTCATATACAGAACGAGGAGGATTGACAGTAAACAATGGAGCAAGAATTACGGTTTCTAATCTAAATATTGGTTCATTTGAAATCGATTCTTATTCTGTTTTTGGAATGGAGGGCTCTTCTGATCCACCGGCAGCAAAATCTGGAAGCATGATAGTTGAATTTCTTTCTGGAGACCCCGCAGAAAATGTATTTGCATTTTTCCCATTTTATATTGCTGCAGCTTTAGGAATTCTTGTAGGTGCCCTCATTTTGACTAAGAAACGCTCTTAGATTTGTAATATTTACAAATTTTTTTAATCTTACAAACATCACACATTGGAGAAATAGGCTTGCAAATATTCTGACCATACATTACAAATGTATCATTTATTTCAAGCCAAAATTTTTTAGGAATTTTCTTCATCAATTCCAATTCAGTTTCCTCTGGATTTTTTGTTTCAACTAATCCTAATCGATTTGAAATTCTGTGAACATGGATATCTACTGGTATTGCTGGTTTGTCATAGGCATAAACCAAAACACAATTTGCAGTTTTTCTACCTACCCCTGGAAGTTCTACTAATTTTTCAAGATTATCTGGAACTTTGCCTTTATATTTAGAATCAATAATTTTTGCAACTTCAATAATTCTTTTAGCTTTGACGTGATAGAATCCAATGGGCCTGATAATTTTTTCAATATTTTTTAATTTTGCATTTGCTAAATCTTTTGCATTTTTGTATTCAGAAAATAACATTTTAACAACTTTTGTTGTACTTTCATCTTTTGTACGTGCAGATAAAATTGTTCCAATAAGAATACTAAATGGTCCACCTGTTTCTGCTTCGTGTAGTTCTCTAAGAGCAGTCATTCTTGGAGGTTTAACGGAATTCATTGTATTCATCATTCCTTGTAGAATTTTTTTCATTTCCATCTGATTTTTTACGTATAAGTATTATATCTGTAAGCTACGTCACAAAAATATCTGTATTAATTACAATCCTTTGCCGGGCGAGAGTTTTGTAAAATTAGTTTAACGCACCAACAAAGTCTAGGTGTGAATTTATACTATTCCGTTTTAAATGAAAGAAACTTTCTTGCACATTCAATGCTGCAAAATTCGGTGTTCTTACTGAGTGACCTTTTACAAATCAAACAAAATCTAATACTTGACATAACTTTTTAGATAATAATCTTCTATGTATCCCAT
>JAUWQG010000092.1 GCA_030611185.1 Nitrososphaerota archaeon | reverse complement strand
GTACTTTTGAAGAATTTTTATTAGGACTCGACATCTTTTCAGGTAAATTAGGTCATCAAACGTGGTTTTTATTTTGGTGTATTTTAAAGCAAACAGAAATGGGCTTACTGTATACTAAACTTTATGTTGATTTTGAACCAGATGAATGGAAACAGGTCTCTACCACCCCTGTGACTTTTGAATCACTCAAAGACAATGTGTCAATTGAGATTATGGATACTTCACAAAATTCATATCATTTGCAATTCAAAAAAGGTGGAAAACTAAATCTCTTTAGAGTTGTTGGCAAATTCAGGTTAACTTGGGATGATGAGGATACAGTTAAAAAATAAAATCTGAAATAATAAAAATGGGAGAAATTGCAAAAAGAAACAATGTCACTTCAAATCAAAGCTAAGCAAATTTTGGATAATTTTGAGCAAACTCCATCTGTAGAGATCTTGGATGTTCTAAATCAAATTCTAGAAAACTTTCAAAGCCAAATTACTCAAAACTATCTCAAAGGAAAATTAAAAACAATCTCCGATACTTCTGATGAAGACCAAAAGAAAAAACTGTGTAAAAATCTAAAACCCTATTTTGATTGGTATTTGCAGGGGCAGTAAATACAAAGTCTATTCAAATTGATTAATTTTTGATTTAGCTATTTTTATCAAATCCAAGTCATTTTTTACTGATGCTAAATCTCCTACAAGATTTAGATAATATTCGTGGCCAGTATCTTGGGCCTTTTGTATGTCTAACTCATAAGATGATAGGGCTTTTTCTAAAAATGGAATATCTTCTTCTAAGGTATTTACGGATTGAGTATCAGAGAGACCTTTTTGAATTTTTTGAATTGTTTCATTGATTTTTGGCATTTCTTTCCTTGCAGCTAGCAATAAAATTCCTCCAAACATTGCAGCGGAATCTTTTATCTCTGGACTTTTGTCGACTGTCATTAGCCTTTTTTTGTAATGTAGTAAGGATCGTAAAATGATTTCATATCCTCCTTCATCCTTTAGATAAATGCCTCCTAGCCAAATTTTTTCAGACAATTTTTAAGAATTGATTTTGTGTATTATTATAATTTCGGAATTTATTTTTTAAAATTTAGGCACTAGTATAATTTATTCTTCTTTGTAATATAGCTGTAATTGTTAGAATATGTGATGGATCTAAAAAATGCATATGGGTTGAAACAACTAATGGCATTATGTCCTACCTGTCAAAGCTCGGCTTTTTACTGTGGCGAAATTCCTTCAAAGAAAAATGATCTTAATGGAAAAGAGGTCTTGTTTTGTAGACGTTGCAAGTTTGTGTTGCCTGTTGAAGAATACAAAAAGATGCTTTTTTGCGAATAAATTCTTTGTACTAAACAAGCATCAAACATCAAAATCTTCTTGAATGGGAACTTCTTCTTTTTCCATCAAGCGAAGCAAAATTCCCGCCACCGTTACTCCTATTCCCATAAGGCCCACAAAGGTTCCACCATGTTTTACTTGGCGTAATAACTGATCTAAATCTGGATTATTTTGAATAGAGTAAAACAGCACAACTCCTGCAATAATCATGCTTATTCCAGTCATGATTATTATCGATTCTCCTTTCATGTTGTAATTTTTCATGAGCAACTAATAAACTCCCACCTTTTTTTAAAAAATTCTGTCAGTCCTTTGGAAATTGATGATAAATATAGAAAACAATTTTAATTGAATATTGTTAGATTTGGTATGAACAAATTTTATTTTTTATTTATCATGGGTGCCCTGTTATCAATTTCATTCGTTGACCATGTATATGCAACTACTTTTGATATCAACATGCCAACAGGGTCTTCAAGTCCTAGTGCTCCATATTTTTGGCAAAATGAAAAAACAGGTGAGGCAACTGGTGATATTGAAATTGTAGTGGGTGATACTATAATTTGGAAAAATGGAGATCAAGCGTTACATGCTATTGACTCGGGAACAAATGAAGACGGTCCTGACGGTGTATTTAGTGGAGGTACTTTAGGTCCAGGAGATTTTTATTCATTTACATTTTCTGAAAAAGGTCAATTTCCCTATTACTGCTATTTACATCCATGGATGACAGGAGTTGTCACTGTTACAGATGAAGGATACAAGATTGTTGCAGACATTGGAAAAGATGCTGGTGATGGCCAAACTTCGTTTAATGTTGATTATCAGTACAGTGGAATTTTATCAAATCCTACAACAAATGAAGAACAAAAATCAATTACTTTTCAAATCACGGTAGATGCAAAATCAAATGATCATAATTTACTGATGGCATTCCCGTCTGAATTAATTGAGGGTCCTTTTGTGGTTTTTGTAAATGATAAAAAAAATCTTAATTTTGAATACCTCCCAGATGAGAAGGTAAGTACTATTGAAATAGAATTATCTGATAATTCAAAAACAATTACCGTTGTTGGGACTAAAATAGTGCCTGAATTTGGTGTTTTATCTATGATAATTTTAGGTGCTGCCATTACTAGCATGATCTTTATCCATAAATCAAGATTTAATCTGAATTTTTAATTTATTGAAATTTTTGGCAATTTTATTTTTATTTTAATGTGACCATTTCAATAGAATATATTTAGCAAAATTAGGTTTGTATGCATGGCAGCAAAAAAAATTGATTTACTAAATATTGTTGAGGATGTCATAAATTTAGATCCAAAAATGAGATTTGCAGCTATCATTGATACTAAAGGGAATATACGCGAGGCAATCATGAAAGGTGGTAAAACTTCTCTTAAATCTCAAAAAGAAGAAGAACATTTTTGCCAACAAGTCGCACAGAGGAGATCTATGAGGAAAGAATTTGATAAATCACTTGGAAAGGTCAGATATGTACATGTAGAGAGGGAAAAAGTCACACAAATGGTAGCATATACAAAACGAAATATTATTTATTTCACAATGGAGCCTGAAATGCCAATTGATACAAAAATTCGACTTATCACTCGCATCAAAAAAATTACCGCTAATCTTTAGTTTTTAAATTATAAAATTTTAGATTCTTTAATTTATTTTTGGTTGTAAACATTGAAAAAATTTCTTTTAGATTCTAAAATGTTTGAATATGACAAACATTATAGAGAATGCCAAAAAAACAATCAACCCTTCATCAAAGCACGAAAAAATCAAATTGATGGTAACTATGTTGTACAATTGGATCTGGCTACTTGTGATTATAGCCTTACTTTAGATGATCAAAAAAATGTTAAAAAACTATTTGAAAATGAAACAAATCATCTAAAATCAAATTTTTCTAAAAAAAACATATTCAAAGGTTGCAACATAGACAAAGAACTTTCATGGTATGACGGTATTTTGCCTGAACGATTAGATATTTTCTGTGAAAAATTGTTTGATTTATCGGGCAAATCTCTAAGGTAAACTAGGATTTATCACCAAATCTTTACACTAATATTGATTTTTTTCTTATTCTGGTCATGCCAAACCATAAAATTTTGATTGACGAGATGGATGATGGTTGGGATGAAAAGCTCAAACAATTGGGATTTGAAGCCTATAGCGTAAAAAAATTACGCGCCGAAGGAAAAAAATTGCGAACTGACTATTCTGTTATCAATTATGCTCGAGAAAATGATATGATTTTGGTCACAAGAGATACTGAAAGTGGACAAGCTTGCCAAGAAAACAATTTGCCATACATTCTATTAGATAATGAAGAAATATTCAAAATCGTATTAAATAAAATAAATC
Source organism: Nitrososphaerota archaeon (assembly GCA_030611185.1). Taxonomy (GTDB): domain Archaea; phylum Thermoproteota; class Nitrososphaeria; order Nitrososphaerales; family Nitrosopumilaceae; genus Nitrosomaritimum. The sequence continues at coordinate 894 of JAUWQG010000092.1, read as the reverse complement.
AATTATAGATTATTTTTTTAAGTTTAAAAAACTAATTTATTTTTTCACATCTGAATATTTCTCTAATACTAACTTTTCCCCCACTGTTTGTATTTCTAAAGTTAGTTCTTCTAAAATTTTTAATCCATCTAAAATATACTCTTTTTTGATTTCTTTATTTTGTAATTTATGTTTTAAAGTCAGTTTTTCATTGTTTACAAAACTCAAAAAAGATACAGAACTTCCCATATCTAGATTAATGAAAAATTGTACGTAATCAGAAATGGTTCTAATTCCCATAATTCTTGATATTCTTCCTAGTATTTGATTGAGGCGATTTTTTTAAAAATTTGTACTTTATTCAAGTTTATTTATAATTTAAATTCAAATACATTATGGAAAGCTGTGATAGGAGAACAAGGGCCTACAAAAACGGAAAGACTTTTGATCAATGTAGAGAAATTGCAGAATCCCTCAACCCAGATTTTAAGAAACAAATTGATCAAAAGGGAAAAATTCTCTGGACTGAAATTTTAGATCAAGTAGATCATGATGAGCTAATCTACAAATTGACACTGAAATATCTGCGAAGGGATGGATATGATATAGGAAATTACAAAATTCCCGAGGTAAAAAAATTCACAGAGTAGGATCTATTTTACAACTACCGTCGGCATTTCTTAATTTTTTAGCCATTACAAATGGTGTAATCAGTAAAATTGGAATGGCTATTCCTATGAATAAAGTTTGTAACTGTACGAGTGCAATAGTTAATGCTATTCCGCTGGCGGTTCCAATAAAAACTGACAAAAATGTACCTGCACATGTTGGACATGCGATAAACAACCCAGTGGCTGCTCCAAGTGTACTGACACCCCTTCCTTTCTTTGATATGGTGAAGGCACTAATGGCAAT
>JAUWQG010000014.1 GCA_030611185.1 Nitrososphaerota archaeon | reverse complement strand
ATTAAAAGAATTAACAGATGCTGCACAAGCTGCAGGGTTTGAAATTACAGAAACTGAAGAAAAAGCAAGATACCCAAAAAGACCATATGTGAGATCAGGATACATTGTTTTACCAAAAGGATCCTCTAAGACAATTATTCTTAACAAAATTTCACAAAAATTACTTTTGAAAAGGACTAAGCAATCCAAATAAGATCTAATCTAGCTCTTAGCTAAAGTATTGTTGACAGAAGTCTATGAAAAGAATATGAACATTGTTTATTTTAATTGCAGGAGGTAGGCGAAATAATGCACCTTGCCGGTAGTGGCAGAGTGATCATTCAACTATCAGATGAATTATCTGAAGGAGTGATTCTTTGTGACGAAAAAGGAACAAAGGTTGCAAAAGTAATGGAACTCATTGGTCCAGTAAAAAGACCAATTGCATCAGCTATGCCATTGACAAACAATATCAAAAAATATATCGGTAAAGCTGTTTTCGCCGTTGACTTGTCTCCCGCTAAAAAAGAAAAATTTAGGAGAAGAAAAAAATGAACATACTAGAACCCCAAAGCTGTCCTGAATGTAAATCATCATTAGTAGATGACATTCAGAATGGCGAAATAATCTGCTCTGGATGCGGCGTAGTAGTCGCAGATCAAATAGCAGACTCTGGTCCAGAAACCAAAAGTTCGAATCTCGAAGACAAAATGAAGCTTGCAAGAGCTACAGGACAAACATCTTATTCTCAACATGATTTGGGGATAGCAACTGAGATTTCAATTAGTTCAAAAGACTTTAGTGGAAAATCAATTAACCACGAAGTTGCAAATCAAATGCACAATCTCAGAAAGTGGCAACAAAGAGTTCGTGTTTCCTCACCAAGAGAAAGAAGATTAGCTAATGTTTTGGCCAAGATGGGTGAAACATGCAACGGCTTGTCTCTTTCAAAAAATGTTTTGGAAACAGCCTCAATAATATACAGAAACTTGGACGGACATATTGAAGTGAAAGGAAAATCTGTAGCAAGCATTACTGCAGCTACAATTTACATGGCATGCAAACAATGTCATGTCGTAAGATCACTTGATGAAATTGTTCGAGGAATATGCATACCAAAAGATGTCAAAACAAAAACAAAGCTTGCAGCAAAATACTACAGAACCATGGTAATGGAAATGGGTCAAAATACAGCCCCAATAGTTACCATGGACAAATACATCTCAAAGATTGCAAATATGACCGAAACCGAGGTTAGAGTTGAAAGATTAGCCTTGGAAATTGCCGAAAAAACCAAAGATAGTAGCATTACTGACGGAAAAGCACCAAACGGAATAGCAGCAGCATATCTGTATGTTGCCTCAGTCTTACTTGGTCAAAGCATCTTACAAAGAGATGTTTCAAGTATTGCAGGTGTTACAGAAGTTACTATCAGAAACAGATGTAAAGAGATTCTAACAAGTTACCAACTCAAAATTGCTTTGAGACCATCTCTGGCCAGAAATTAATTCCCCCCCTCTTTTCATTTTATTAAAAATCACGTTAGGATTAGCTAAATTTCGTCGGTGTTATATATAGAAACAAAACAAATTGCTTCATGGCAGTACTTGAAATCAAAGACCTTCATGTAAAAAGAGAAGGAAAAGAAATTCTAAAAGGAGTGAATTTAAAAACAGGTCCAGGAGAAGTACATGCCATTATGGGACCAAATGGTTCTGGAAAAAGTACACTAGCTTACACTTTACTTGCACATCCAAAATATGAAGTTACACAAGGAGACATTCTTTTGGATGGTGAAAGCATCTTAGGTTTATCTGCAGATAAGCGTGCAAAAAAAGGATTGTTCCTTGGATTTCAATACCCCACAGAAGTTTCAGGTGTAGGATTTTCTCACTTTCTTAGAACAGCTTACAATTCACTTAGCAAAGCACTTCAAGGAGATGATAGAGAAGTTTTCATTACAGTTAGAGAATTTCAAAAATACCTCAAAGAGAATTTGAAGAAAGTTGGACTAAATGAAGAATTTCTCTCAAGATATCTAAATGAGGGATTTTCAGGAGGAGAGAAAAAACGTGCAGAGGTTTTACAAATGGCAGTTCTAAAACCAAAAATTTCAATTTTAGATGAACCAGATTCTGGTTTAGATATAGATGCAGTTCAATCAGTTGCAAAAGCAATTAGCGAGGTCGCAGATAAAGATGCAACAATTATCATTATTACTCACTATGCAAGGATTCTAAAATTCTTAAACAAACTTGATTATGTTCATGTCTTTGCAAGAGGGCAAGTTATCAAAACAGGTGATGCATCTCTTGCAGATAAATTAGAAGCAGAAGGTTACGAATGGGCCCTCGAGCAAAAGGCTCAATAAAAGATATCAGTTGTTCCAACAAGTTTAAGCATAATAATTTTTCATATTTTTTGTGTTATATGAAATAACAGTGAAGTTTCACAAAGATTTGTTGGAAATATCAGAAAATCAAATTACGATTGGTATTGAATCAAAGCCAGTGAAAGGAGAGGCAAACAAAGAAATCATAAAAAAACTATCCAAGCATTTCCAAATTCCAACATCTAGTATTCAAATAAAATCAGGACATAAATCAAAACAAAAAATCGTAGAAATTCAACATTAGAGAATCTAGTTTTTTGTTTAAATAGGGTTCCAAGATGGGAAAACTATGTCAGAAGTTAATGAAACATATTATTTCAATTTCTCATTTTTCAAAGTTGATCCTAAATGGAGATGGATGGCAGACCTGGCCAAAGAAGAGTCAGCAAAAGAAGTTGAGATTGTAATCAAAAATTCAGGAATATTGTTTAGATCATATTCAAATTTAGGATTAAGAGATGATACAGATTTTTTATTTTGGTTTGCAGCAAAGACTATTGACGAGATTCAAGTAGTTATTGAGAAATTATACCAAACAGTATTTGGAAAATACATCATACCTTCAAGAACATATCTTTCATGTACTAGGCCATCAATATATGTAAAAGAAGGAAAATCACATGGCTTTGTTACAGGAATTGAGCAAAAAAAACACGTGATCGTTTATCCATTTACAAAGACAAGAGAATGGTATCTATTGCCAAAAGAAAAACGCCAGGAAATAATGGATGAACATATTGAGGTTAGCAAGAAGTACCCACAAATTGTATTAAACACATCATACTCTTTTGGAATCCACGATGAGGATTTCATGTTAGCATTTGAGGTAGACAATATTCGAGATTTCCAAGACCTCATTATGGATTTGAGAGAAACCCAGGTATCATCCTATGTCAAAAACGATATCCCGATGATTGTATGTGTGAAAAAGGACATTGTGCCTTTAATATCCAGCCTAGGTTAGTAATTTCTCAAAAAAAGGGTATTTTATTAAATTCAAATTATCATATTAGTAAATCTTGGATAAACATAAATGAAGAAATTTTAGAGATTATGATAGTTTTGAGATAATCAAAACAAGAATCAAAGAGAAAATATAATGAAATACAAAACTTTAGGAAAAAGCGGAATCAAGGTATCCGAAATTGGATTTGGGGCCTGGACCATTGGTCTTGATTGGTGGGGCAAAAAGATTGAAGACGCTGAAGCCAAAAGAATGCTCAAAAAAGCATACGATGTTGGAATTAATTTCTTTGAGACTGCCGACATGTATGGTAAAGGAAAAAGCGAGAAGTTAATCGGCGAAGTATTCAAGGGAATGAGAGACGAAATTGTCATTTCCTCAAAATATGGATATGATTTTTCTAATGTGGATCAAATTGGTCATACCGAGCTACCACAACATTTTGATAAGAAATTTACAGAAAAAGCACTAGATGCAAGCTTGGAGAGATTACAAACAAATTACATAGATTCTTTTGGAATGCATAATCCTAAGATTGATCAAATTAGAAATAATGAGCCTTTTGAAACATTTGATAAATTAATACAAGAAGGAAAAATGAAAACAGCTCAGATTGCCTTGGGTCCTGCAATAGGATGGACTCAAGAAGGACTAGAAGCAATGGATAGAGATAACGTATCATCAGTGCAAACAGTGTACAATATTTTGGAACAAACACCAGGAAATGACCTAATCAAAAAAGCATCTGAACAAAATGTAGGAATACTAGTTAGAGTTCCAGACGCCTCAGGAATTTTGACAGGTAAGGTAAAAGCTGAAACAGTGATCCCAAGCAATGATCATAGAAAAGACAGAAAGATGAAATGGAGACAAGAAGCTTTGAAAAAAGTTGAGCAGTTCAGGCCCATTGCAGAACGAAATGGGATGACCATCACAGAATTTGCAATCAAATTTATTTTAACTAAAAAACCAATTGCATCTGTTTTACCTACTGTTGTTAGTGAAGAAGAAGTTGAATCCTTTGCAGTTATTTCTGATGGAAATTATATCAATTCATCAGACATGCAAGAAATTGAAGAATTGTACAATACTTGGCCTGAGTACGAATTAAAGGCCACACCCCAAACAAACTAATTTTTATGAAACCCTCAATTGATGGTAAAAAAACTCTAGACGTCATAGAGCGGATGAAACTTGCTCAGATTGGAGAATATAGAAAGTGGGAGAAAATAATCAAGAAAATCAAAGGAAATCAAGATCTTTCACCTATAGAAGCAGAATATTTTTCGAAATTTACTAGAATTTACAAAAATTCAAACACCACAAATAGAAGCAAAAATTACCACACAAGACTATCAGAACACGATGAAAAACCTCCTTGCAAAACTTGTAGAGAAAAATCAGAGTTTTATTGTAACATGAATGACGAGTATTTTTGCACGATTCACATAGTTGGACATGATGAAAATGAGTTTTAGGAAGCAGGTATAATCTCTTCGAAACTAAACGAATTTTCTACGAAATATTCTACACGAGTTTTTTTGAATTCACGAGAACTAAAAAGAATTTGGTAATCATCAACCTGGATTTGATTTTTAATTGTCTTTGCCATATCATTTGCCTCATCATGAGTTTTACAATGAATCATTGAAAATACGTTGTATGGCCAATCAGAATATGTGGGCCTTTCATAACAATGACTAACCTGAGGAAATGCCCCTAGCTTTGCGCCTACTTCAGATATTCTATCCTCAGGAACTTTCCAAACTATCATCCCATTGGCAGTAAATCCAATTTGCCTATGACGTAAGATTGCAGCAAATCGTCTCATTACGCCAATGTCTTCGTATTGTTTCATCTTTTCAAACAATTCCGTTTCTGTAATTCCAAGATTATTTGCTGCCTTTACAAATGGTTCATCAATAATCTCCATGTCTTTTTGTAATTCACGGATAAAGTCTTTGTCTTGTTCTGTAGGTTCAAATTTTACATTTTTAATCTCTTTTTTTTCCTCCGATGGAGCAACCTCATGTTTTTTTTCATCTACCATGTCAAGCTTTACACCAATTTTGAATAGCTGTAAAGTAGGAAGCATTCTTACTTTTTTAATTCCTTTTAACACATTGAACTTGTCAATCTCTGACTTCAAATCTGAACCAGGTGGAACTGCCAAGGTAAACCAAAGATTAAACTCATGATCACGTTCATAATTATGACTGACACCAGGATGACGATTAATTTGACTTGCGACATGTTCTAGTTTATCAGATTCAATTTCCATTGCAACTAGCGAACTTGTATAACCAAGTTTTCTGGTATCAAAAATTGCACTAAGTTGTCTTAGAACTCCTGCTTTTTTTAGACTGTTCAAATGTTCTTTGACAATTTCTGCCGTAACATCAAATTTTTTAGCAATTGTATCAAAGGGTCTTGTTACAAGGGGAAAAGTCCATTGAATTTCATTGAGTAGTTCTTTATCCAATTCACCCATAGAAGACATTAAGTCAATAACTTGTCTATTCAATTAAAAATGTAGCTCGAATTTTACGCGCAGATTTTTAATACATAAATAGAAATTCAAGTCCCTTTGATCGATGATAGTTGATCTAAATCTTCATGGTAAAACAATCATTGTTATTGGTGGTGGAAATGAAGCACAAAAAAGAATTAATTTGCTTCTAAAACAAGAATGCAAGATTATAGTAATCAGTGATTTGGTTAATTCACAAATTAGCAAACTAGCAAAAACAAAGAAAATAATATTAAAAAAACAAAAAATTCAAAATACAAAATTTATTTCAAATTTCACACCAGATATGATCATTACCACCACTAATGACAAGAACCTTAATCAAAAAATTATAGATACTGCAAAAAAAAATAGAATCATTGCATATAGTTCTGATAATCCAGAAGAAAGTGATTTTTCAAATCCTGCAATAATTGATTTTGAAAACATGATTCAGATTGCAATTTTTACTGGTGGTCGCAGTCCAGCTATGTCCAAGAAGATTAGAATTCAATCAGAGAGAATTTTCAAAGACATAATTACAAAAGAAGACATTGATCAAATCAAGATTCAGCAGATCGCAAGAACTCTAGCAAAAAGTAAAATTGATACTCAAGTTAGGAGAAAATCATTCCTGAAAAATATCATGGGTGATAACGAGATTAAACAGTTAATAAAAGACGGGAAACGAAAAAAAGCTGAAAACCGCATCATTGCGATATTGAGAGATTGGAAATGAGTCAAAATATCATTAATGCACGTGTTACTTTTCGTAATTCTCCAATTCACATTTTAGAAAAATTTACTATAAGAGATGTTGAAGGCGCATATTCTCAGTTCAAGGAACATTCTGGACTAGATGAATGTGTAATAATTCAAACTTGCAATAGGATAGAATTGTTTGGAAAATCAAGAAATTTTGATCAAGAAAAATTCAAAAAAACTTGGGCGTCATTGGCAGGATTAGATGAAGAAATATTTGATGAAAATTTAGAAATTGATGAAAACTACAAAGCATTTCACCATTTGTTAAAATTAACTTCAGGATTAGATTCCATGGTAGTAGGAGAAGAGCAAATTCTTGGCCAAATAAAAAATGCCATTACCACTGCCAGAAATACAAAGGCATCAGGTCAACATCTCAACACACTATTTGATAAAGCAATTCGTATCGGCACTAGAGTAAGAAATTCTAGCGGTATTGGTCAAGGTGGAATTTCAGTAGGATCCATGGCAGTAAAATTAGCTGAAGAAAATATTGATGAATTAAAGTTTAAGAAAATTTTGTTAATTGGAACAGGAGAAGTATCCACACTAGTTGCAAAATCTCTGCAAAGACGAGGATACAACTTTGCAGTTACCAGTAGAACTTTAGAAAGATCACAGACATTTTGTGAAACAATGGGGGGAGAACCAGTAAAATTTGAAAACGTTTTATCAGGATTTGAGAATTATGATGTGTTATTTGTAGCAACTACTGCCCCATATTTCTTGGTAACTTATGATAGAATTACAAATGCTGTTGAAAAAAGAAAAAATGGGATGATGATACTTGATTTGTCTAATCCAAGAACTGTTGATGAAAGGGTGGCGACAATTGGAGGAATAAAGTTAATGAATCTAGACCAGATTGCAGAAATGGTCGAAAAGAACATGAATGCACGGTTAAACAAGGTAAAAACAGTTGAAAATATAATTAATGAAGAAGTAACTGTACTAGAGGCTTCGATGAAAAGATTAGATGCAGAACCACTTGTAAAAGATGTATTCCAAAACATAGACTCACTGCGGAAAAAGGAATTAGAAAAAGCACTCTCAATGTTAGATGAAAAAGATGAGAAAAAAATCAAAATCATCGAAGAATTGACCAAAGCGGTGGTGGAGAGTATTGTATCTACACCCATGAACAACATTAGAAAAGCCTCAGAGCAAGGAGAGCCAGATTTATTGGAAGTTGCAAGCAAGCTGTTTGACTATAACAAAACAGAGCAAAAATAGACTAGGATTATATTTTACTCGAATGAAAATTTGATATGTCGTTTCCTATTAGACGTCTTCGAAGACTAAGAACTTCTGATAAAATGAGAGAGCTTGTTCAAGAAACTACCCTAAATCCCAGGGATTTGATATGTCCAGTTTTTGTTCAAGAGGATCTAAAATCTAGAATTAAAGTAGAATCAATGTCAGAAATTGAAAGGTTGCCATTAGATGACATTAATGATGAAGTAGGAACAATTTCTGATTTGAATATCCCAGCAATTATGTTATTTGGAATTCCTACACAAAAAGATGATGCAGGAACATCTGCATTTGATGAAAATGGAATTGTTCAAAAAGCAATTTCTCAAATTCGAGAAAATTTTGGAGACAAGATAGTAATTATGGCAGATGTTTGTTTGTGTCAATACACATCAACTGGTCATTGTGGAATTATTCAAGGAAATAAAATAGATAATGATTCAAGCATTGATACATTGGCAAAAATTGCATTGAGTCAGGCAAAGGCAGGTGTTGATACTGTTTCCCCATCTGCAATGATGGATGGACAAGTAGCAGCAATAAGAAAAGCATTGGATGATGAGGGATTTACAGATGTATCAATAATGTCCCATTCTGCAAAACATCGTTCCTCATTTTATTCCCCATTTAGAGATGCAGCAGGATGTGCACCTAAATTTGGAGACCGAAAAACATACCAGGTTCCATTTACTAATGCTAGAGAAGCAATGAGGGAAGTTGAAACTGATATCAACGAAGGAGTAGATATTGTAATGATAAAACCAGCATTAGCATATTTGGATTTGATTGCAGAAACCAAAAGACAATTCAATGTTCCTGTTGCAGCATATAGCGTCTCAGGAGAATATGCTCTGGTCAAAGGTGCAGCAGCAAAAGGATGGATAAATGAAAATGACATTACAGAAGAAATCCTATACTCTATCAAAAGAGCAGGAGCAGACATGATTGTAACTTACTTTGCAAAATCAGCAGCAGAATTCCTTCAAAAATCATGAGAAATGACGAAAGATTTGAAATCCAAAGAGCCTTTGATTTACTACCTCATGTGGTAGGATGTAGCTGGGCTTCAATTTGGTTTAGAATGAATGAAATCAAAAAACCAACAAGAGAAGAATTCCGCACAAAAACAATAGAATATTTTAAAATGATTGATCCAGTCTTTGACTGCTATCCAAAAGAGGAAAAATTTCAGGCCATTCAAAAATACATTGATTTTAGAATAAAAGATGAAATTCAAAAAGTTACAAACGGACTAAACCCAGAAGTAGAAATTAGATATGACAGGTATGTAGATTATGGGTAGTTATTTCATAATTCGTTTTTGAGTTCAGATAAGAAAACCTTCAAAACCTTTGTTCGTTTTTTTGCCTCAGTTTTGGCCGATTTAGTATTCATTAAAGATTCAAGTTTCAATAGTTTTTGGTAAAAATGATCTAAAGTCCAAATTTTATCATTAGGAGAACGTATTTTGCAGAATGGATCTTCATCATTATAAAAAGGCCTTTTTTCTGAACCTCCTACTGCAAAAACTCTGGCTATCCCTATTGCACCAATAGCATCTAGCCTATCAGCATCCTGAAGAATTTTGCCTTCGAGAGTCTTTGGTGTTTTACTTCTTGAGAAGCTATGATCACGAATTGCATCTGAAACTATTCGAATTTCTTTTTCTGAAAAATTTAGTTTTTTTAGAATTTTCTTTGATTCTTCAGCACTCTTCAACGACGAAGATTTTGAACGTTTGTCTGATTTTGGATAAGAGATGATATCATGAAGTAATGCAGCGCTAAGGACAAGTTTTTCATTTGCATTTTCTTTTTTACATAATTTCTGTGTATTTTTGTAAACTCTCATAACATGATTAAAGTCATGTGCAGAATCGTTTTTCATTTTCTGCTGTACTTGCTTTTGAAGCAATTCAATTTCTTTCATTTAGAATCTCCATAGTTTAGGTTTTGCAAATTTTAGTTTTCTCTTAGTAATCAAAAGAGACCAATTAATTGAAGCAAAGAAGATAATCACAACTATTCCAACTGCATCTACTAACAAAATTCCCAAGAGACGGTCTTCAAATATTTCCAAAAATGGTTTTAGCACGGTATTTCCAAAATAAATCATTACAATATATGATAAAACCCGGCCAAACCAAAACCCAATGTAAATTCCTACATTTTTTGCTCGCATCAATCCATATGTGATGAAAAGCATGTTACTTGGAAGAGGGGTTGCTCCAAAAAGAAATGAAGCGATCACATATCCAAATTTTTTTCTATTAAGATAATCACCAATAATATCAAGATTAGATTTTTGTTCTTCGCCTACAAATTTTCTAAATAATCCGCTAATTTTTTTTAGAAAATATCTTCCAATTGTAGAGCCTGTAGCACCCACAATTGAAAGTAAAATAATATTCAAAGTAGGATCAAGAAGATAAAACGAGGTCAAAATTATCCAGGATGGGGGCATTAGAAGGGGGGAGGCATTTACTGCAATCAATACTAGAAAAATTCCAAAATACGATAATTCTCCAAAGATTTCAAAAATATCTAACATTTTCTTTCTTTGATCTTGATTTTTTTGCTTCTAAACCCTTGGATTGGTATTCACCCATAAAGAAATTGTAAAATAATCGTAAATTATCAAGAAATTTCACAAATTACAAAACTTGATCAATGTTTTGTAACATTTTGGACGGATCATTCAATATCCTTATAAGCAATTTGTGTGTTAATAGTCCTATGTCGGAAGTAGCTTGGAAATGTTTTAGGTGTAATCTATCTTTTAAAGAAGAAGAGGTAGCAAGTTTACACAAGCAAATTTCCAACCACTCAGTATCCAAAGTAAAATCAATTACTGCATAATTTCATTGAATGTAATTCCAGATCTAATCAACAGTATAATTTATCAAAGAAACACAGTTTTTGCTGGAGAAATTTCTTATTTCCTTAACAGATTTGGTTTTGACTACAAATCTATACAATACTAAAATTCCCAAAAATTCAACATATTCTACAAATCCTACAGTGTAAAAATGCATCAACCATCCATCTAAAGAACTATCTATTGAAGCAATTATTGCACTCATTTGTGGAAAAGCCGTAATTAATGCTGAAGGGGCTACAATGAACCCATAAAACCAATCATTTGCAGTCCATTCGTTTGTTTGTTCGATTAAATATTCAGGACTTTTAATTTCTTGAGAAATAAAAAACTGATCCTGGACATGTGAATAAGTGGTATTTCCCTCATTAATCGTAAAAATCATACCTCCTAAAAGTACCAAAACAAATACAGACTCCATATACACTAGGATTTTTCGTTTCCCCTTCAATAATTTCTCTATCTGTCTTTGGAACATATTTCCAAATTCTCCAAGTTTTCCTGTTTTTGCAAGAATTAGAATACTAATTGAAATTACAGAAATTACTCCAAAAGATCCAATCCAACTATCAGATACAAAAGTAACAAAAAGCAGTCTAACAGGCAGTAATAGACCCGTCATTACACCAAAAACTATGATAGATTCATAGATATCTTTCAAATTTAATCAACTTCTCTTAAAAAATGAACCACAGAATAATTCAAACAAATATCACATTTAAGGAAGGATCGATTTTTTCCTAGTACCAATAAATTTCAAACAGAAAAAAGCAATAGTTTTTTTGTTTTCAAAATTAATGCTAGCCCAATTATTGATTTGGCCAAATTCTGCATTAAAAGAAATTAAAAATGCAGGAGGTGGGATTCGAACCCACGAACTCCTAAGAGAAAGGATTTCCTATTAATGGATCTTGAGTCCTTCTCGGTTGACCGGGCTTCGATACCCCTGCATTGAAATTCAATATTGACCGATATTTTTCAATTACTATTAGTAAGTTAGAGTCGAAAATCTATGGACTATTTTTTTGAATAATCTTTGGATTGAGTATCAGTTCCTAAAATTTTATCAATAATTTTGAAAAAAGGGGATCGCAGCATACATTGAACAAGTACGTTTTCACCCCTAAAATGTAATTTTAGAAATTTTTGAGAATATCCGCTTAAAATTAATTAAAAATTGACTATTTTTGGAACGTGGGAATTTTTGATCGGGTATTAAAATGGATAAATTATTGCATAAAAAAATTATTTTCAAAGCTTTTAATTGTGTGAATTAGGGTCAAAAGAACATGGAAGAATCCAAACCAATTTCACAAGTACGCAACATGCGAAGTGGAATAAATACAAAAGGGGTCGTAAAGAGTATGGGCGACCCAAGAACTGTCAACCTCAAAAGTGGTGGAACCATCGATGTATGTGATGCAGTGATGAATGATGGAGAAACTGAAAATGATGAAATTAAACTTACCCTATGGGGAGATGACATCAAAACAGTAAATGTAGGAGATACCGTTGTAATTACAAATGGTTATACAAATTCATTTAAAGACGAAGTTTCCTTAACCAAAGGAAAATTCGGAAAGATGGAAATTAATCCTTAAAATACAATATTTTTTAAATTATTTTTTATTATTCTTAATCCTATTTTACCGTAGGATTTTTGAAATTTTAATTTACATTAGGCATGATGGATGGTTTAAGAAAATTAAATAATACAGAAATTAATTTTCAGGGAGACTTTCTAATTCCCTCACATACTCTTCAACTAGTTTTTCACTAATTTTGATTAAGTGATTTGCCTCATCATCATTTAGATGATTACGACCATCATCGACTGCATTTTGTACTACAGCATTGATTTCATATGCAAGGGTTTTACTTCCTATATTCAATCCTCTCTATCGCCATATAGTGTACAGTAAAACTATACTTAAAGCGGATCCTTTGTCATATGTTTTCTTTACAATCTAAAATCAACAAGAAATCAAGCATAATCAACTATCAAAAGATAGTGAGCAGGGCTTGATTTCTCATAAAAATACTAATCCTAGAATTTGAATTTAAACAAATGTGTGCTGCATTTGAACAATTAATTATTCTTAATCTATGCCCACATAAGAAAAAAATTGAATAATCAAAAAACAATTACAATCTATAAAAAATTCCAGGAAGAGTTTGAAATTGATGAGTCATCCATCATTAATGCCGAGAATCTTCATTTAGAATTATTAGAAAAAAATCCATTCAAGTATGAATCATTTTACTTGATTGCAGCAGTGTGCATTTATGCAATATCACATGTAATTCCAAAAAACATTACTCTTGAGGATATTGAGAGAGTATCACACATAAAAAAAGAAGAAATCGAGAAATGTTACAATTTAGTACTTGAAATTGAATAGACCGAATATAGATAAAGGAAAATTCTTTTTATAAATAAATTACAAATATAATTAATCACTTAAAGGATTATACAGAAATTATTTATATTATTTTCTAGATTTTGATTTCTTTGCTGCTTTTCTTTTAGGAGCTGCCTTTTTTGGTGCAGTTCTTTTAGTGGTTTTCTTTGCTGCTTTTCTTTTAGGAGCTTTCTTTGTAGATTTTTTCTTTTTTGTTTGTTTATCTTGAAGTTTTGTTAATGCTTTTCCCAATGATTTTTGGGCAATTTCTTCTGTTTTAGTGCGTCTTTCTAATTCCTGTGCAATCTTTTGAGATTCCTTATGACTTGAGGTCTGGGTTTCTTTAAGAGAAGGTTTTGATTGCGATTGTTTTTTAATTTTAGATGTAATTTTTGATTTAGTTTCGGTATTTTTTTCTACTTGATCAGTAATTTTTTTAGCAGTTTTTTTCCTAGAATTTATTTCAAATTCTATTTCTTCAATATGATCGTTAATTGATCTCAGTCTAGTCTTAGCGTACTGTTTCTCCTCAGGATTTTCGGCAAATTCCACCTGTTGCTCTGCCTCAGCGAGTGCCTCTTTTTCTCTATTTAGACGCTCTTCAGCTGCTGCAACTAGTCTATCTATGCTTTCAAGTTGAGCATTTTTTTGAGTTAAAATATCAGAAACATCCGAAGAATCCTCTCTTTCTGATTCGATTTTTCTATCCAATGAAACTAACCCAGAGGAGGATCTTCTTTCAGTTGATCTTAATTCTTTGAGTTGTCTTTCAGTTTTTAATCTAAGCTTTGAGGCTTCTTGTTTTCTTTTTCTTAAAGTTAGAACTAATTTTTCAAGTGAGGCCAATAGTTTGAATCAAAACTTGGCTAGATTAAGTTGTTAATATAATCAGGATTTGACTTACCAGTAAAGAAAATTAACATACGCAGATCGCAAAATGATCACAAAATCGCCCCTAAAATATACTGAAAGCGATAATCAACCAATGGAAAGAAGTCTTCTGTTGTTTGAAAACTCTGTAAAGAGCAAAATTACTTTTCGAGAGTACCTAAAACGACTAGAAAAGTTTCGACAATTCTGTAATGCAGACAGTTTTGATTCATTATCAAGAATGCAACCTGCAAAGCTTCAAGAAATGCTAGAAGACTACATCATGTTACGCAAAAAACAGATCAATCCAAACTCAATTCCTGTGGAATTTTTTGCAATAAAGTCATTTCTTGAGATAAATGAAGTTGAACTAAAGTGGAGAAAAGTAACAAAACTGTTTCCAGCTAGGATCAAAAAGACAGGAAGAAGGGCATACACCACCCAAGAAATTCAGCGAATTCTTTCTACGGTAATAGAACTTAGAACTAGAACCATTATCCATTTTCTAGCTTCATCCGGAGTTAGAATGGGAGCCCTACCAGAACTTAGAATACGACATTTACTGGAAATGCCACTTGGATGCAAGGCAGTATGCGTGTATGAGGATGCAATCGAGGAGTATTGGACCTTCATATCTCCTTAGACAGTAAAGGCCCTAAA
>JAUWQG010000044.1 GCA_030611185.1 Nitrososphaerota archaeon | reverse complement strand
TACGCCACTAATTAATTCGCCTTGTTTAATTACAACATCTTTTGGAGCTCCTTTGGTTCCTTTTGACCATTTTGAGGTGATTACATAATTGAAATCTTTTGGTAAGAATAGTGAGAATAGTTGTTTACCAGTATATGCAGGTCCATCTTTTGTTTTAGTAGCAGGTTTTGGTAGTTTTTCAGAGTAGCCACCTAACATTGCAAGGTTTGAAAAATCTTGAACTGATAGAACAGTATCATCTTTTGTGAGAAGATATGCTCCTGTAACAAAGTCTCTTAGGGCTCCAATAATTGGGCCACCGTACCTTGGAGAAATTAGTTGGTCTTGAACTCGCATTAACAGAATTGCCTCGGCTCTGGCCTCTTCACTTTGTGGGACATGCAAATTCATTTCATCACCATCAAAGTCTGCATTGTATGGTGGACATACTGATGGGTGCAATCTGAAAGTTTTTCCCGGTAATACTCTAACATAATGTGCCATAATGGACATTTGGTGAAGTGATGGTTGTCGATTAAACATGACTATATCACCATTAGAAAGATGTCGCTCTATCAGATATCCAATTTCAAGAGTTTCAGCAATAATTGAACGGTCTTCGACAAAATCAAGTCTAATTTTTACCCCGTCTGGCCTAACAATGTAATTTACACCAGGGAATTTACTTGGACCATTAATTACAAGTTGTCTCATTCTTTCAATATTCCATTCAGTTACAATTTCAGGAATTGTTAGTTTCATTGCAATTTGTTCTGGAACACCTACTTCTGATAAATCCAAGTTTGGATCAGGAGAAATGACGGTTCTGCTTGAAAAGTCAACTCTTTTTCCAGATAGTGATCCTCTGAATCTTCCTTCTTTTCCTTTGAGTCTTTGAGTTAGTGTTTTTAGAGGTCGTCCGGAACGGTGATGAGCTTGTGGAATTCCAGAAACTTCATTATCAAAATAAGTAGTTGCATGATATTGTAACAAGTCTACTAAATCCTGAACAATAAGAGGAGGAGTTCCTGCTTCTTTACTCTCTTTGAGTCGTTGGTTAACTCGTATGATATCTACCATCTTGTGTGTTAAATCATCTTCTGATCTAATACCAGTTTCAAGAATGATAGATGGTCTAACAGTAACAGGAGCTACTGGCATTGCTTGTAAGATAAACCATTCAGGTCTTGCAGTTATAGGATCATAATTCAAAAGACTTAGATCAGCATCAAGAATTTGAGAGAATCTTTCTCGGATTGTAATTGGAAGTAGCCTATGTTCTCCTATCTCTGTTTTTTCAACAAAGATAGTTGGTTTTGTAAATATCAACTCATATTGTGTTTTCCCACAATGTGGGCACTCTTTTGCTTTTTTTGCTTTTTCTATGATTTGTTCTGGAATACGTTTTTCTGAAAATACAGTATAAGCCAAATGTTTATCTTTAATTGCTTGGAATTCATCCAAATCTTCTTGAGGTACTCTAAGTCTTGCACATGAGCGACAAGTAGATTGTAAAAGTTTGTGGATGTTATCTATAAAGGCAATATGTAAAATGGGTTCTGCAAGTTCGATATGTCCAAAGTGTCCTGGACATCTTGCAGCTGTATTTCCACAAGTGAGGCATTTTTGGCCAGGTTCTAATGTTCCTAATCGTCCATCCATTAGTCCTCCTTGGACAGGCATTCCATCTTCATCATAGGTTTCAGGTGCAGTAATTTCAGCAACTGAATATTTTCTAACTTCAGTAGGAGACCAAACAGAAAATCTTATTCCGTCAATTGATTTGATTGATTGAACCGACATTATATTTTCTCCTTTATCAATAATCTTGGGGCAATGTTCAAACTTTGCATTTCTTGTAGTAATAGTTTGAAAGCATATGCAACAGTAACAGATGATACTTTAGCCTTGTCACCACAAACTCTGCACACATATTTTCTTTGTTTAACATCATGATAAGCTACTAATCCACATCTTTCACAAACAAAGACATCTGATTTATCAGATTCATCTAACAGTCTGTCTTTTAGAATCATTGAAGCACCATAAGCAATAAGACAGTCTCTTTCCATTTCACCGAATCTTAGACCACCACCTCTAGCTCTTCCTTCTGTTGGTTGTTTGGTTAACATTTGGACTTGTCCACGTGCTCTTGCATGTATTTTATCTGCAACCATGTGATGTAATTTTTGATAATAAACAACTCCGATGAAAACTTCTACTGGGAAAGGTTTTCCACTTCTTCCATCATACATTATTTCTTTTCCAGAATATTCGAAACCTGCCGCATCCAATACCGGTTTTACTTCTTCAATTTTTTCACCGACAAATGCAGAACCATCAAACTGGCTTCCTCTCAGAGCACCTGCTTTTCCACAAATAGATTCCATCATCATTCCCACAGTCATTCTAGATGGGAATGCATGGGGATTGATAAGAACATCAGGTGAAATACCTTCTGCAGTGTAAGGTAAATCTTCTCCTTTTGCTAAAATACCAAGAACACCTTTTTGTCCGTGTCTTGATGCAAATTTATCTCCAATTTCAGGAATTCTCATATCCCTTGCTCTTATTTTATACATTTTTCCTCCTTCGTTTGATTGTGTCATTACAACAGTATCAATAACTCCCGTCTCGGATGGTCTTACACCTATTGAAGTATCTCGTCGATATGGACCTGAGGATTCAAATTCTCTGTATTCTTCCATGAATCTTGGAGGACTAGTTTTTCCAATTAAGATATCCCCTCCCTTTACAGGTGACTCTGAAGCTACTACACCATCTTCTTCTAAAAGTCGATAAGCTTTTTCACCCTTGTATCCTCTAATGTTATCTTCAGCGTTTGGGATTTCAAAACTATCGCGCATTCCACCAGGATATTGTTTTGCTTCTGCATCATAAACTCTAAAGAAAAATGTTCTTCCCAAACCTCTATCGACTGAAGTCTGGCTCAAAACAATTGCATCTTCAATGTTGTAACCATCAAAAGGTAAAACAGCAACAACACAGTTTTGACCAGCAGGTCTGTCTTCTAATCCTAGTAATTTCATCGCTTTAGTATTTACCATTGGAGTTTGTGGATAAAGCATTAGGTGTTGTCTTACATACGTACTTGTATTCATCATTGGAGTTGAAAATCCTAAACTTTGTTTTGCCATTGCAGATTCATACGTATTTCTTGGAGATTGGTTATGTTCCGGATATGGAATAATTGATGCACCAGCACCAAGAATTGATGGAGGGAATACTTCTAAGTGGGTATGTTTTTTTGTATCTTTGTCATCTAATGTGACGTAGCAATTTTCCTCCTCATTGGCATCAATTAACTCAAGTACACCCATTCTCAACAAATCATTCCATGAAAGTAGTTTTTTTGATACCTTGTCTAAGAGTTCTTGAGTAAGTAATGATTTGTTATCTTTAATAATTATTAATGGTCTTAATACACGACCTGCATTGCAATTTACATAAAGTCTCTTAGTTGCACCTTCGTTGTCTGATTGATGGAACGAAATTCCTACATGAGGATGAATCTTTGAGTTTCGTCTTAAATCTCTTAGAGATTCAGATAATTCGCCACCATTTTTGAAATATCCAATAAGGCGACCATCAACAAATATTCTAGCTCCATCTTTTTTCAAATCTTCTTTTGCATCAAAAAAGTGTACAGTACCCAAATCGTATAATTTTTCAATAATTTCTTCTGATGGGATATTTACTGAGATTATTCCTGAAAGTGCAAGATTTTTTACTAGACCGCAATTGGAACCTTCTGGAGTTTCACTTGGACATATTCTTCCAAAGTGTGTTGCATGCAAGTCTCTTGCTTCAAAGTTTGGTTGGGTTCTACTTAATGGGGATTGAATTCGTCTCAAATGGCTAATAGTTGATAAATAATTTGTTCTGTCAAGAAGTTGAGTCACACCAACTCGTCCTCGCCCCCAATTTCCAGTGGCAATTGCATTGTTTAATTTATCACTAATAATTCCCGGACGGATTGCAGCAGCTACTGCATTTATTCCTCTTTTTTGGCCAGATCTTTCTAATTGATATTTCATATCTCTAACTAAATTTCTAAAAGCAGTTCTGAAAAGATCTGCCAACATTTGTCCTGCAAATTTAATGACTTTGTTTCCGTAGTGATCTTTGTCATCAGGATAAATCCATCCTAGTTTTAATTCAAGTAGCTTACATGCGGCTTCTCCCAAAAATTGTGCTTTTTCTTTTCTATTTTCTGGATGTTTTCCTAAGTGTGGTAAAAGCCCCCAATCCAAAAGAGTCTCAGCTCGTTTAATCTGAAATTCCTCTAACATTCCAGGAGCAATTCTTTTACTGATATAAACAATTGAATCTTTTGAAGTAGGAACATCAGAAGCTTTTTCAAATGATCCTTCTAATTCATCTTGAACTTCCTCAACAAGGGAAACTGCTGCAGCTGTTTCTTTATCTGATTCAAGTCCAAGGGCCCTCATCAAAATTACAACTGGAATGTCTACTGGTGAACCTGGGATTCTAGCTACAATAAGTCCATCATTTTTCATCACTAATTCTAATTTTGCACGATAGCCAACAATTGATGAATATACCTTTGCTTTGAAAACAATGTTTCCTCCAACAGTTTCTCTATCAACAATTATTTTATTGTAAGAAAGATCCTCTAAACCAACTATCACTCTTTCAGAACCATTAATGATAAAATAACCGCCCGGGTCATTAGGATCTTCTCCATGTTCAATTAATTTTTGAGATGAGAAATTATTCAAAATACATGCATTTGATTTTGCCATCACTGGAACATCACCAATATGTACAAATCTAGATTCTAAGATTTTTCCATCTTCTATTACACTTGCCTCCATCATGACAGGAGCAGAATATGAAACATTTCGAAGTCTTGCTTCTGCAGGGGTAATATGAGTAATAGAACCATCAAGCTCCATCATTCGGGGTTGCTGAAGTTTTACTTTACCTAATTGAATTTTGTAAGGATATTCTGCATTTTCAATTTCTATTTGACCCACTTCATTAATTATACTCTGAAGGCCTCTTTCCAAAAACTCATCAAATGAATTAAGATGTTGTCGGGCAATTCCCTCTCGTTTTAGTATATCCTGAATTATAGGCCAACGCTTAGTTGAAGGATCTACCATCTAAACTTCCACCACGTATCTATAGTAAAGGCTCTCACCAGCAGTTGAGCTTTTTCTTGTAATTTTTATCATATCGCCAGGTTTTATACCAAGTCCCATGATTGCAGGATCGGTTACAAAAATTAATGGTAATTCAGTTGGTTTACAATGGTATTTTTTTAAAACTTCTTGAGCTTCTTTTTTAGTCATTATTTCATGTTTAGGAACATAAACATGATCAGGTACAAGGACTTGATTTTTCTTAGTTGCCATTTGTCATACCCCCATAAAGAACATTAGATGTAACGATAAATAATATACACAAACTGTCAAAATATCGCTTTCAGGTTAATATATATCTAATCTGAAATTCGTCAGTAATTTTTCTTTTTAGTCAATAATATTTTTCACAACGTTAAATAGGATAAATCTGAGCGTACAATTGATGAATACCCATCTATCGGTGTTTGCCTTATTTGCGATCATGATTGCAAGTATTGGAATGGCACCCGCATTTGGACAAATAGTGCAACCAATCGTTGTTACTACTGATAAGACATCCTATTCAGAGGGTGAAACAATCATGGTAACAGGAGAAGTAAGTGAAATTCTTTTCGGATATGCTATCAGTATCATGACTATTGCACCTAACGGAAATGTAGTATCTATCGACCAAGTTATGGTCGGATCAGATAAGACTTTCAGTACAGAATTATCTGCAGGAGGAATGCTCATGAAACAAGGTGGTGAATACACGATTCAAGTGCTCTATGGAACCGAAAATCGAACAGCAGAAACCACATTTACATTTGGAGGAGCTTCAGATTCTGGACCAAATGGTCCACTAGTAGCAGTAGCTGGAACTGACTTCATGGTAGGATATCAAATCACAGGTGGAAAACTTATCTCAATTACACCTGATGTAGATGCAAATTCTCTCATCATAGCAATTGATGCGACAGATGATGGTCAACTTACCATTACCTTGCCAAGAGAATTGATTGATGCAAAAATTGGAGACAGTGATGATGATTTCTTTGTCTTAGTTGATGGCGAAGAAGTTGACTTTGATGAAACAACCACATCCACAGACAGAACTCTAGTAATATCATTCCCAGCAGGTGCTGAAGAGATTGAAATTATCGGTACACATGTAGTCCCAGAATTTGGTGCAATCGCAGCTTTGATTCTAGCAGTAGCAATTATTTCAATAATTGCAGTTTCTGCAAAATCAAGACTAAGTATTATGCCAAGATACTAAACCTACAACTTTTTTTCATTTTTTAAATATATATAAATACCAAATAGCTGGTGTTGAATCAGGATGAATTTGAAAGGTTCAACAACAATTGCTCTGTGTGTAATGGCATTATCACTAATATCAGTAAGTTCAATTCAACAAGACGTTTTTGCTGAAATGATGGGAATGTCTTTGACCGCAGAAGCAGCAGAAGGATCGGACACCATATTAATTCGTGGTCAAACAGCCTCACAAGTTACAGACATTACATTTACTGTAACATCTCCTGACGGATTCAATAGATTGGCAGTGGATCAGATTACCCCTGATGCAAATGGAAAATTCTCTACAGAATTCAAACTAAGCTCATTATGGAAACAAAATGGTTTCTACACAATCACTGCCATGCAAAGTGTACATAATAATTCATTATACACAATGACAGTAGAAGTAGAAATTATTAATGAAATGACAACTGAGACTTTGGTAACAGAGTCAAATTTGGAAACTGGTATATTTGTTCCAGAACTTGAGCAACTTACTAGAAAAGGACTCACTATGAGAGCTAATGCAATGGAAGGATCAACCACAATAGGAATAACAGGACATTCGGATAGAACAAACATCGATATCACATTGAAGGTTGTTGCACCAAATGGTAATGTAGTTTCTGTCGAGCAAATCACACCAAATCTTGAGGGTGAATTTGCCAAAGATATTACAACAGGAGGTCCATTATGGTCTCAAGACGGAGTTTATACAGTAACTGCTCAACAAGGAGAATCTTCAGATCATAAAGTTTCAATCGAAGTAGAAATCGTTGATGGTGTAGTTATACCAGAATTTGGTGCAATCGCAGCTTTGATTCTAGCAGTTGCAATTATTTCAATAATTGCAGTTTCTGCAAAATCAAGACTAAGTATTATGCCAAGGTACTAGATCTATTACTTTTTTTCATTTTTTAAATATACATAAATAGAGATTCCTGTGAATCGCATACAAGATGAACAACCGTACAACGTTCGCGCTACTAGCCGTTTTGACTGCAGTCGGTACTTTAACTGCGTCATCAGCATATGCTCAACTATCATGTCCTGATTGTGGACCAGATGATCCCAGAATAATTGCAAAGCAATTATTGCTAGATGATATTCCGATTTCAC
>JAUWQG010000078.1 GCA_030611185.1 Nitrososphaerota archaeon | reverse complement strand
CGTTGTCTTTTTCTGCAGTTGTGTAATCTCAATTTCTACTGTTTCAAGAGGATCCTCTACTTGATTTCGTTTAATTGAAAACATTTTTGGTTTTTCAAAGTCCTTAGTACAATCTGGACATGCGTATACCAAAACCCTGTGTTCGTTTGGTGCTTTTGGGTTTGATAATCTAGGATAATATACCAACCTTGCACCGCAATCAACGCAATATCTGTTAGCCCTTTTAATTCTGGCCAATGTAATCCTCCTGCACTCTAAATAATCTGCGATCATCTATTAGATCTATCCTGTCTAATAGAGTAAACCAAATTGTTGCATTCGATCTATGTTTCTAAATTCGAAATTAGAAATATTATTTCAATTAATTCAAAGTGGATAATATAATATGTTTCTAAACTCGAGTTTAGAAATATTAAAAGCGCCGCCCACCAGACTTGAACTGGCGACCGTCCGATTAACAGTCGGATGCTCTACCACGCTGAGCTAGGGCGGCAACATGTTTGTACCTTGGTAAAAGTGATTTAATCCTTGCTACGATTCCATTTAGGCTACTTGGATTTTCTTAATTGAATTTTGCAAAAAAATCTTTGATTTCCTTAGAATAACTTTCTACAAGTTCAATGATTTCAAGATGCTCCTCACCTGTGGGCTCTCTTTTATGGACAATCTGAAAAGCACTTAATGCAGACCCCACCATCTCTCCCACAAAAAAACCACACAAAAAATCGCCAATGCTTTTACAATCCCACACTTCGCCTACTCTGGGTGATGCACCTGCAGCTTTGTACAATTCTAGTGTTTCTTGGATTAATTTTGTAGTTTGTTCTTTGAATTCGGAATCTAGTGTCATTGGGAATTTTTTCTCAATACTTTAAAATTCTATTTCTCTATTCCTTTTTTCTTTTCATAGATGTAAATTCCATCTAAGAATACTCTATGATCTTTGTTTTTTACTTTGGTCTTTAATTCAATGTTTGCAGCAGTCTGGGTAATATCTGTCCATACTTCCCCTGTTAAAACGACATCGTCTCCTTTGGGTATCACTTTGGTATTTCCAACAATGTTTGTTAATCTTGGAGCTCTCTCACCTTGAAAGTTTTCAATAGATATTATTTTGTCTTTAACTTTGACTGTAACTGGAAAGTGTGCATAAACTACTTTCATTTTAATGGTATAACCATCTGTTAATCCTTCAAAAATATTTTTGATTAGGGAGCGTGCAGTATGTAGTATGGAGTAATCTTTTTTCTTTTTTCCTTGTGCATTAAGAGTAATTTTACCCTCATTGACTTGAACATTTACTGGTATTTTTCTAAAACTCTTGAATGTTTTACCGAGTGGACCTTCAAATTGCATCATGTGCTTTTTCATGGTGATGTTAATTCCTTCAGGAATTTCTAAAACTTCTTGAAATTGATCTGGTCTAATAGACATATCCTACCAACAATCCCCCAATTCCCTTTGACACTGCTTCATGATGTGACATTACGCCCTGATTAGTAGTAACAACTAACATTCCTCGATTATATGCTGGCAGATATTGTTGTTCCCACGAGTTGAATGCATCTTTTTTTACTTTGAATCGTGGTGAGATTGCTCCACATTTTGTAATTTTTGCTAATAATTTTATTTTGAATTTCCCTCCTCTTTTATCATCAATGTGTTCAAACTCTCCAATGTAGCCGTGTTTTTGTAAAGACTTTAGGACTTCAACTCCTAATTTTGAAGTTGGAAGTATTATGCAATCAGTATTTCTTCTTGCTTCGTTATTGTAAAGTGTTCCAAATATGTTAGCTAAAATGTTTGTTGCTGGCATTTATATCACTGATTTTTCCTAAATCCTAGAGATACTGCTACCTCTCTGAAACACCGTCTGCATAACATAAGGTCATATTTTTGAATAACTGCTGTATAATCGCCACAACGTTTACACCATCTTGAACCACGACCAAAGTCATGTTTTTTTCTTCCAGTAAATTCGTATGATCTATCTTTGGCCATTATACTACGGTCACTCCAAACTCTTTGATTAGATAATCTTTTGCTTCTTCAGATTTTATGATGTGCTTTTTACCGACACTTGCTTTGTGTTTACTTCTTTCTCTGATCCCATATCCTGGTCTTGTTAATGCAATTGAAATTCCTAAACCCAAAATTCCGATTTTTGGATCATACTTTACTCCTGGAATATCGATGTGTTCATTTATTCCAAATGAATAATTTCCAAAGTTATCAAAAGACTTTCCTTTAACTTCATTTCCTTTTGCTTCTAAGAGACGTTTTAGTAATTCTTTGGCATCATCCCCTCTAATTGTAACTGCGACACCAATTGGTTCTCCTTTTCTTATTCCCCAATCTCTTTGTGTTTCTTTTGCTGCTCTTGAAGATGGATTTTTACCTGAAATTTGTTTTAGGGCCTTTTTTGCAACTTCAATAACATCGCCTGATCTTCCTAACCCCATATTTAGAACGACCTTTCCTAAGGAAATTTTTTTCATTGGGTTTTCTTGAGTTTGAGACATAGTATCACTTTATTTGAATAACTGGCCCCTCTTTTCCTATTACCATAACAACATCTGCTGGAATTTCGATTTTTCTTTCTTCAAGGGATAAAAGAATTCTTTTTGGAAGAATGAATGTTCCGTCTTCAATACTTTCTATTTTTCCTATTTTACCTGCGTTAACTCCACGTGTAACTAGCACATGTGCATCTTTTTCTAATTTTAAGACTTCAAGAATTTTCATATCTGGAATTTGAATTAAACAACTATCGCCAACATTGACCTGTGTGTCTGAAATGGTAGAGCGCCCATCATGAAATCCTATTTGCATTTTACCATTTTTTATTGTACTTTTACTTTTTACTCTTACAATTTTTTTTGTTTTTTCAGACTCGTTAATTTTTACTGGTTTCAAAAATTTCCCATCAGTTGGAACTAGTCTGTAGACATCTGAAACATCTTGTAGTTCTACGACATCCATTAAACCAATTGCGTGATGAAGGGATTTTCTAACAACTCCATCAATTTTTACTTTTCCTCCGTAAATTGAACTCTTTGCTTCTCTTAGTGTAGTTACAATTTTTAATGTATCTCTAAGAAAAACTGCACTTGGAATTGAAAATTCTTTTTTATGTGGTCCTGGTTTTACAGTAATTACAAATCGTTTATTTTTTCTGTTAATTCCCCAAAACTGAGGTGCCATTTGCCTTTTGAGTTTCTTACTTCCTGCTATGCTTACCATTATTCCTCATCTTCCTTTACTTTGGGCTTCTCTACTTTTGTTTCTTTGTTTGAGAGTTCTTTTTCTGCTACTTTGGGCTTCTCTACTTTAGCCTCTCCTTTCTTTGTAGGATGTTTCTTTCCTTCTAATTTTGAGATTCTCCACTTGTCATCAGAATTTAGACCTGTAACTATGACATTTGAAGAATGGACATAAACATCGAATTTTTCTCCTTTGGTTTTTTCTTTTTTTACTCCTTCTATTGCTAAACTGCTTTTTTGAACTGAAATTTTGGAAATCTTTCCATCTACTCCCTTGAACTCCCCTCGGACAATTTTTATGCTATCTCCTTCCACTACTCGAACACTTTTTTTGGTGTACTTTTTTTGGAGTTCTTTTGATAATGGACTTGCAATCTGTTTACTTCTAAGAACATGTGATGCACGATAAATCATCTGATTTCTCATTTTTGTTGGTTTCATTTTATACCACCATTGATGCCAAGTTAGCTACTCTTGGCCATTTCTCTGAAGCTTCGGCTGCGACTGGTCCTTTGATGTCTGTTCCTTTCACTTCACCTTCTGGAGTAATTAGAACTGCTGCATTGTCTTCAAAACAAACCCTAACACCGTTTAGTCTTCTAACTGCATATTTTTGTCTAATGATTACTGCACCGTAAACTTGTTTTCTGAGTTCTGCTGGGCCTTTTTTTACAACAACATTGCAAAAGTCACCTACTCCTCCTGCTGGAAGTCTTGACACTCTTGTCTTGTATTTTGTTACATTGATTACTTCTAAAATTTTAGCACCTGTGTTATCTGCACAAACAATGTTTGCACCAACCGGAATTACTCTTGTAACGTATGGTCTGAATTCAGCTACTCCTTTCCCTGCTTGCTTTGCCATTATTCTTTAACCTCCACTACAACGTATGAAACTGATTTGGAAATTGGTCTACATTCTGCAGTCAATACATGATTACCTAGTGTGACTTCCATACATTCAGGAACATGTGCATGAATTGTATTTGTGCTTCTTGCATATCTTTTAAATTTACTAAAGTAAACATGTGCCTCTTTTTCAAGTGTGATGGTTTGTTTTGCTTTATCACCTGTTACTTTACCATCAAATAGTTTTCCACGAATTGAAAGTCTTCCATGGAATGGACAATGAACATCATCACATTCTTTTGTTGGAGGCTTTACGTCTAATCCAATATTTTGAGTCATGCTTTACCTCCCAATCTATCAAATGGTCGTTTTTGAATTTTTGAACCATTTATGGTAATTTGCTGGCTATTGACATTAAATTTCCAAATATTGTTGGATTTTGGGATTAATTTTATTCCCTTACCTGTGTTTAGTGAAAACATGGATTTTGTTTCATTAATTATCGTTCCATTTAATCCTATGATTTGCGAATTTGTAGAGTCTATAATTTGAGTATCTAGACCAATTAACTCATGTCGTGTAATGTTATCTGCAGTTATCATTTATTTCTCATCTCATTTAGTCGTGTAAGCATTCTTGCAATATCGTGTCTTAGAGCCTTAATTTTGCCACTTTCCTTTCTCAGTGTTCCCTTAGATCCATCTACTCTTAATTTTGCAAGCTCACTCCTAGTTTCTTGAATTTTACTTTTAAGATCTTTTTCATTTAGGGCCCTTGCAGTTTTCATGCTTACTCTTGCCATTACTTTAATTTCGCCTCTTCTTCCTCTAATGTCTCTAATTTTTCCATCTTC
>JAUWQG010000072.1 GCA_030611185.1 Nitrososphaerota archaeon | reverse complement strand
CAACATATCATAAAAAACGTCAAAGCATAGTGGCCTTGAGCCATAACTGTAACCATGGTTTTCTTTAATCGTGTGGCCACTACCTAGATGTTCTCAAACATTAGTAGAGTTATAGTGAAATAAAAGATAGTCGTAAGTAATTTTTAACATTAGTTAAAAAATCAAATAAATTTTTCACACTTGTAAAATTTATGGCAAAAAGAGATTGATCGGCAAAACATACAAAAACCCGTTACTCATTTCACATATGTGCAGACGAAGTTTATTTTTGTGACAGGCGGTGTTATGTCTGGTCTTGGCAAAGGCGTCACTACCTCTTCGATTGCAAAACTGTTACAATTAGCAAATCAAAAAGTTTCATGTATCAAAATAGATCCATACTTGAATTATGATGCAGGAACCATGAATCCAGTAGCTCATGGAGAGGTCTTCGTGACTGAAGATGGGGGAGAGTGCGATATGGATATTGGAAATTATGAGCGATTTTTGAATCAAAATATTCCTAAAAATCACAACATAACAACTGCCCAAGTATACTCATCAGTAATTGAAGCTGAAAGAAAAGGAGAGTACTTGGGAGCATGTGTGCAAATCATTCCTCACATAACTGATGAAATTACAAACAGAGTTAGAAAGATAGCATCAGATGAGGAATTAGACTTTCTAATTGTAGAGTGTGGCGGAACTGTAGGGGATATTGAATCTCTGCCATTTTTAGAAGCATTAAGACAAATGAGAGTAGTAGAGGGACCAAAAAATGTAATGTTTGTACATGTGACCTTAGCACCATCACTTGATGTAGTAGGAGAGCAAAAAACAAAACCAACTCAGCATAGCGTTCAAGAACTACGAAGAATTGGTATTCAACCAGATTTTTTGGCAGTAAGGTGTACTGTACCACTAGAAGAAAAAACCAAGAAAAAAATTGCTTTATTTACAAATGTTACTGCAGAAGATGTTCTTTCT
This sequence comes from Nitrososphaerota archaeon, assembly GCA_030611185.1. Classification (GTDB taxonomy): domain Archaea; phylum Thermoproteota; class Nitrososphaeria; order Nitrososphaerales; family Nitrosopumilaceae; genus Nitrosomaritimum. The sequence continues at coordinate 4,246 of JAUWQG010000072.1, read as the reverse complement.
TGCCATGATGCAAAATCAATTTTTGAAGTTCCACAGATTCTTTATGATCAAGGGATTTTAGATTCAATTTTTACAAAGTTTGGTAAAGTTGGTATGGTTAATGCATCTGCCAATTGGGATGAGTGGAACAAGATAGTAGAATCTATGAGTAATCATAAGGATCAAAAAGTAAAGATTGCAATGGTTGGAAAATATGTTACACTTGCTGATAGTTACGTCAGTGTTAATCATGCATTAAAACATGCAGGTGCAAAATTGAAAAAGTCAGTTGAGATTGATTGGATTGATTCAGAGTCAATCAAGGATTACAGTATGCTTGATAGGTATGATGGCATACTAGTCCCAGGAGGGTTTGGAACTAGAGGTTCTGAGGGAATAATTAAAACTGCAAATTATGCAAGAGAAAAAAATATACCATATCTTGGAATATGTTTTGGTTTTCAATTAGCAGTTATTGCTTTTGGAAGAAATGTGTTGAATTTAGAGGATGTAAATTCAACTGAGATAAAACAAGATGCAAAAAACCCCGTTGTAGACTTGCTTCCAGAACAAAAAGAGATCTCAGATATGGGAGGATCCCTAAGACTAGGAGGGCACAATATCAAAATAAAGCCAGAGACCATGGCTCAAAAAATCTATGGTTCTGATTCCGTTAGTAAAAGACATAGACATCGATATGAAATTAACAAAAATTACATTCCAGATTTTGAAAAAAATGGCATGATATTTTCTGCAGAAAGTGATGGTGGAAAAAGAATGGAGATTCTAGAGATTCCTAGCCACAAATTCTATCTTGGAGTTCAATTCCATCCTGAATTTAACAGCAGGCCAGGATTTGCTGAAGAGGTTTTTGTATCATTTGTAGAAGCTGCTGCCAAGTAGATCATTCTATCTTTGAGATTTCGTAGATTTTTTGTCTTGCATCCCTTACAGATACTTTCTTTTTGACATATCCCTTATCAAGCAAATGACTTAATGCCAATCTAACAGTTCTGTCCGGTAAAAGAGTCTTGTTGGATAGATCCTTTTGTGTTAGTGCACCCTCATACTCTAATGTTTTTAAAAGAAGTTTAGAGCTTGGTGGCATACTAAGTAATTCTTCAGCAAGATGAGCCTTTTTTGCAAGAGCAGAAATTGCAGTTGAATCTTTTTTGAGACGAATGATTTTAGCAGGTGGCAAGAATTGCGTACACTCTACAATTTTGTTTACCTTGTATCTTTCTAGTCCATCAAGAACTACTTCGCAATGTAATCGGGCAGAAATATCATCTATCTTGATGGAGCTATTATTTGATACAATTATTGGTCTTCGATTAACATTCAATGAATTAACCGAAATTATTTCAAACACTGTTGAATCCTGAAAAATTACTGGACCTCCTGCCGACATTGAATATGCAGAAGAACCAATAGGAGTAGAAATTATTATTCCATCACTGCTATCATGCCATACTTCTTCGCCATTTACACTAAGAGTATGTTCCATAAGCATTGCACTTTTTGAGGAAAATACTGCAACATCATTTAAGACAGGAAATACATCAGTACCGTCGATTTTGACTCCCAATCTTGGTACTTCCTCAATTGAATAATTTTCTTTTTTTAATCTATTAACATATGATGAAAATTCTTTTAGATCAATTTGAGCTAAAAATCCACCATATTCACCTTCATTAATTCCTAAAACAGGCGACGTAGAATCAAATGATCTATGAAAATAATTTCGAATTCCTTTATCTCCACCTAATACAATTACACAATCATATTGTTTTGTTTTTGATTTTGGAGTAATGGTGAAGGATTTAATGCCATTTTCTAAAAGTATTTTTTTTATTATTTTTTGCGATGAGGTGGTAGAACCTGAACCATAAATTCCTATGTGCACAAGAGATTTCAAATTACCATACAATAAAAGTATAAAGCTAAATTGAACGGTATTTCATTAAATTGTAAAAATAAGATGCATTAGTTTCAATAGCACCTTTTTTTGGAATCTTCAAAAGTCCTACATCTTTTGATTCAAGAGCTTCCTGAGCAGCACCTCCTGCAAAGCATAAAGCCCAAAGATAGTCTTTTTCCTTAAGCATAGTACAGCTAAAAGCAGCACAAAAAATATCTCCAACCCCGGTTGTGTCATGAATTTTTTTGTTTGGTAATGTTATAGAATAAACCCTATCTTTAACCAACATCGATACTTCGGTTTTGTTTGTAAAAATTACATGTTCAACTCCTTTTTTTTGTAATAGACTCAAAGCATCTATACTAGATGAACCCACCATACATTGAGCTTCTTCAGGATTAACTTTGATTGCACTCACATTGGACAAATCCATATCAGTGTTTTCTAAAAAAATCTCCTTCTTGGAATTAGTTCGTCTCAAAAATCCCTGAGGATCTAAAAATAAAAAATTAGAATCGTGTTTTATTTTTTCAAAAGTGTCTGATGAGATTTCATGAAAAATAGGACTGACTATAAAACCATCTGCATTGATTTTTGTATATTCAATAGGATCACATTGGTTTTCAAGACATAGTGTCCTATCTGAGCCTACAATATTTATGGAAAACTTTGTGGTGTTTTTTTTGCTTAATGCATTTTCAAAATTAATTTTATTATCAGTAAGGTACTGTTTGTGAGGAAAATCAGGACCAAATTTTGTAACTAGTTCTACATCAAATTTAAATTTCTTTGCAGTCAATCCACCATAACAGGCAGCGCCGCCAATTTGCTCATAATTTGAATCGCCTATAGTAATAGTATCGATTGCACAATGAGAAAACAAAGCGATCTTCATTTAGTTGGATTCATGAATTTGATGATTTAGTTTTTTGCATTCTTTTTTTCAAAACAAGACTTGCAAATAATTTCTCCCTTGGATATTACCAAATCCAAATTTGATCCATAACAACTATGACACAAACCATTCATGTCTACATACTACAAGAGCAAGATCAAGAATTAAAACATGATGACAAATTCTTTGAAAAACAGGCACAAAATTCAAAAAATCTGTTAATTATACGCAAGAATATAAAGAGGCGCGAGAGATTATCGATATGCCACTTAAGCGTGCCAGTCGAGGACGTACAAAAGGAGGAAAAGGATCAACAGGAACGGTTCAGTGTACTAATTGTGGACAGACTGTTCCAAAAGACAAGGCAAAAAAAGTGACCTCAAAACTCAATCTAGTAGAGCACACTCTGGCAAAAGAGTTAAGAGCTCAAGGAGCATACATTGCATCACCAACTGTTCTAAAGCATTATTGCATATCATGTGCAATTCATTTCAAAATTCTAAAAATTAGATCAGCAGATAGCAGAAGAAAACGCGGCAAACTTCGCTAGTATTATTCTTCAATATTTTTAGCAGTAACTATCATTCTTTGAATTAATGTGATTGCAGCGATTATAACTACAATAAGTACAGCAATCCCCATAAACCCAACAATACCAATAATCGCAATCACCAAAAGTCGTTCTGCTCTTTCTCCAATTCCTACTCCTTGAAGTTTAACATTTAATGAATCAGATTTTGCTCTGGCATAGCTTACCAATAATGATAATGTAATTGCAAGAAGTACAAGGTATGGTTCTGCATAACCGCCAATCAAAATTCCCAAGAAAATCGCAGTCTCGGCGATTTTATCAAACATTGAATCAAGATAGCCTCCTTTTTTTGATGTCTTACCAGTAACTTTGGCAACTTGACCATCAACCATATCAAAAAATCCTGAAACAAGTAACAGAACACCGCCAATAATTAATCCAAATTCAATTCCCAGCCCATAAACTAATGCAGATGCTAGAGCAAAGCCCAGTCCCACCACAGTCCAAAAGTTTGGAGACAGACCTGTTGAGGCAAATCCTCTTCCCATTTTTTCAAGTGCTGGCTTTAGGGCATCCCTGAGATTATTTAGCACGTGATTCTCCCAAAATCCAAGTATATAAAAAATCAGAATATTTTTTGTCCATGATATGATAAATTTATGAAATTAGTCTATTTTTAGGCGTGAAATATATGTTATCCTCTAAAATCACACAATCTGTATGAATTGGGGCATCTACAAAATGATAGCAATTTGAGCAATTGAATTGAGAGGGTTGCTAACACATCATACATGTGGTAAGTACATCCAGGGTCTCACCGCAATTCCTACAAGAATCAACTCTACTAAATTCAGACATAGAATCACTCCAAAAAAGAAAGATAAAATGCAATCAAAATAAATTGTATTAGGTAATGGTC
>JAUWQG010000155.1 GCA_030611185.1 Nitrososphaerota archaeon | reverse complement strand
AAACTTGAAACAATATTCCCATCACCAAATGCAAGACACATTGTATTAACAAAAGACGATACAAAAAAACCAAAAGGGAAAAAAATAGGTAAAAAATTGGAAATATTATCAAATCAAGATATTGAGAATGTTTTAACTATTGCAAAAAAAGGTCTCGATTTTGTCATAGTAGAGGTAAAAGATTGGAAGATAATCACTCTTGAAAATATAATTGCCAAGATTCACAAAATTCACACCAAAATTTACGCCATTGCAGGGACTCCTGAGGAAGTAAGAAAAATGTTTTCTATCTTAGAGATAGGAGTAGATGGAGTGATTTTCAGCACATCATCCATTGCAGAGGTTAAAGAAGTTATGGTATATTTGGGAAGTAAAAGTTTTGATTTGAAAAAAGGAAAAATCATCGAGATTAAAGAGGTAGGAGACGGTGAAAGAGTTTGTGTGGATACTGCATCAATGCTACACAAAGGAGAAGGAATGTTAATTGGGAGTAGATCAAACTTTTTGTTTTTAGTTCATAACGAGTCAGTAGGCTCTTCATTTACATCTCCAAGACCATTTAGAGTAAATGCAGGAGCAGTTCACTGCTATACCCTATCCCCAAAAGGAACAACAAACTATCTTTCAGAGATAGAAACAGGTTCTGAAGTATTAATCATTAATTCAAAAGGAAAAGCAAGAAGAGCAACCGTAGGAAGATCCAAAATCGAAAGACGTCCAATGTTGATGATCAAAGCATCAGTAAATGGAGAGATTGGAGGGATAATTGCTCAAGATGCAGAAACAATTCGTTTTGTGAAACCAAATGGCCAACTTGTTTCAGTAACTCATCTCAAAAAAGGAGATACAGTTATGGTTTACTCTAAAGCAGCTACTGGAAGACATTTTGGAATGGAAGTTGATGATGAGTATATTTTAGAAAAATAATTAAAATGAAATACAAGACATGCGTATCAATTGCAGAGAACACACCTAAAAAACTCAAACATACTCTAAAAATTGCTTTAAGAAAATCAGATTATGTAGAGATAAGATTTGATTTTCTAAAGGCAGAACAAATCCCCCAAGTTTTAGAGAATGTAAAAAAAGATCTAAAAAAAATTGTTTGCACATTAAGACCAAAATCAGAGGGAGGTAAATTTGATGGAAATGAAAGAGAAAGAATATCAATTTTAAAATTGATTGCAGAATATAATCCGTTTTTACTAGACGTTGAATTTAACACAATGAAAAAAGAGAAGAGTTTAGTAAAATATCTAAAAATGACAAAAACAAATCTATTGATTTCTGGCCATGATTTTAAAAAAACTCCCAATCTTACAGAGCTAAAAAAGAAATTAAATCAAATGAGCAAATATTCATCCAATGTCAAAATTGTTACTACTGCAAAAATTACTGATGATTCTACAAGGGTTTTACAATTATACAATAAAAAAGGAAAAATCAACCTTATTGCCTTTGCCATGGGAGATTCAGGTAGAATTTCTAGAATCTTGAGCCTGTATTTAGGAAGCCCGTATACCTATGTATCATTAGGAAAGGCCATTGCACCTGGCCAGTTTAGCGTTGATGAAATAAAAAAAATAATTAATTTAAAAAAGTAGATTTTATCAAATTACCCCCACTTTGATTAAACAAATCAAGGAAACAATTTCATAATTACAGGAGTTAAAGTTGAGAGTTTAAATCAATCATGTTAACCAGAAAAAAGATGTCAAAAACATTTGCAGTAATAGGAGATCCCATTGATCATTCACTTTCTCCAAATATTCACAGCGCAGCATTTAGAGAATTGAATTTAGAAAACTCCTATATCGCCTATAGAATTCCAAAAGGAGAATTGAGTGAGGGAATAGAATCACTAAAAAAAATAAAAATAGCTGGATTCAATGTTACAATTCCCCACAAAGTAGAGATGATGAAATATTTGGATAAAATGGATGAATCATGCAGTGTTATAGGAGCTGTAAACACAGTGACCAACACTGAAGGGATTCTAAAAGGATACAACACTGACATGGACGGATTTTTAGATCCTTTTAAGAAAAAAGAAATAAAAATACAAGACACAAAAATTCTTTTGCTCGGGGCAGGTGGCGCTGCAAGAGCTATTGTTGCAGGAGTTGCAAAAGTCAAAGCCAAACACATTACAATTGCAAACAGAACGCTTCAAAATGCAAATAACTTAACACAGTTTGCAAATAAAATTGGTCTTGATGCTAATGCCATTACAATAGAAAATGTTGGAGATGATTTGAAGGATTATGATATTATAGTAAATGCCACATCTATAGGATTAAAAAATGAACCCAGCCCTATTTCTTTAGAATCAATCAAACCAGAAACAATTGTTTATGATATAGTTTACATGCCAATGAATACTGATTTTCTAAAGAAAGCTAAGGGGAAAGGAGCCAAAATTATTTACGGTTATGAGATGTTGCTTGGCCAAGCAGTAAGAGCCTTTGAGATCTGGCACGGTATAGAAGCACCTTATAATGCCATGAAAAAAGCCCTCTTAGGAGGCGTATAATGGCAAAAGTAAAAGCTGTAGTTCATGGGGCAGTATCACTTGTTAACGCTATAGCAAACAAAAAAGGTGCAACCTTAGGAATTTCTCTTTCAGTTGAGGCCATATTAGAGACAAGTCCTGGAAAAGGAATCATCATTCAATCAAAGAATAAGACAATTAGCTCTCGGTTAATCAATAAAACAGTAGAGAAAATTTTAACAAAAAAAGAATTAGAACAAAATAAAATCACATTAAGTTTGGAATCAGAAATCCCAACAGGATATGGATTAAAAAGTTCTAG
>JAUWQG010000121.1 GCA_030611185.1 Nitrososphaerota archaeon | reverse complement strand
CTAGAAGGGAAAACAGGCATTACAAGCATTCAATTCCAAATTAAAGGAGAGTTGGCAGTCACAACTGTAAATCAAGAAAAAATATCTACACCTGAGGCAAAAAAATTCCTAGAGGCCAGTCCGGAAGATTTTGATAAAAACCCAATTGGTTTTATGTTGAATAATTATTATCAAAAATTATCACAAGAATATCTTGAAGATGAGAAATTAAGTGAAAAATTAGCCCAACAACAAGCCCTCATAGAAGAACAAAAAGAAATAGAAAATAAATTTCGGTTAAAAGCCATAGAAGAATTCCAGCCAAGTATGGGAATTTTTTCGGGTCCTCAGTACGAAAACTATGTGAATAGTTTAGATGAGGAAGTAAGAGATACTGTTGTCAAACATCTTAATTTTACTAAAAACTTAGTTGGGGAAGCACAAGTCCTAAGAAATGAGATTCTAGGAAATGGTGGAACGGCAGAAGAAGCACAACTAGCTTATCTAGAAAAAATATCCACCAGTAGAGAAATGATAGAAAATCTTGATAGTTATTTTGAATCATTAGAAGATAACGCTAACAAGATATCTGAAACAATCGATGGAAATTTAACAAATAGTAACTCTACGGAATCAACTAATGAAGACACAACAACAAAAACCCCAATCAAAGCAAATGCCAATGGAGTAATTGTTGAAGTAGAATTTGATGAGTCAATATTTTATGTTAATGTTAATGGTGTAATTTTAGAGTTCATGGTAAATGGAACCGAAATTACCCAAGTAAACAAATAATTTATTGAGTGAACTATTTATCAATTCTACTAGGACCTTATATCAAAAAAAATCTAAATAAAATATGAAAATCAACATGCCTTTACCGTGCCCTTCATGTGGAGGGAAGATGTATTCTGTAAATTATGAATCATCATTTACAATTCTAAAAAAAGAAGATGGTGAGTTTGTAAGAAGTGTAATTTTGAAAGGAATGTAGATGAATTCAAGAAAACAATTTGCTGCACTTGAGCACAAAACTTGTTATTTTTAAAAAACTCAATTCAAGTTTTTGGTAAATGACAGAGACTTTGATTCAAATCCCATCTTTTTATAGAATTGATGAGACTCAATTCTTTGGGTACCAGATTCTAGTCTTATTTTTTGACATTCTTTTTGTTTTGCCAAGGAAATACAGGCATTAATTAAACTGGTTCCAATCCCCCTATTACGGTATTTCTCAGTAACAATTAGTTCTGGAATATACATCTCATTTTGTATTTGGTTTAATCTGGGAAGAAAAATCATACTAACCATACCAACGACATTAACATCATTACTTTCTGCAACCAAAATTGTTTTATCAGAATCAGAAATTTGTTTTTTTACAAGATTTCTAAATAAATCTAATTCTGAATCTTTTTCAGGTTTTGGGCGCCCTAACTCATAAAGCAGGCCTAAAACTAATGGAATATCATTCTTTTTGGCAGGCCTGATACTAATTGACATATAGAAAATAACATTCAAAGGTAAATCAAGTTTTAGGGGAAAATTCTAAGTAACTTTTTTAGAATGTTAAAAATTTATTGAAAGGATTTTATCATATCAAAAAGTATCCAAATCCATCATGGTAAATCTCAAATCAGATTCAATTATTTATTACAAGTCATCATGTATTACCTGTAAAAAAACACTTTCAGAAATAGATAGATTGAAAATAGATATTCAAAAAAGGGATTTTTTCAAAGACCCATTTTCTGAAACAGAACTAAAAAAAATTGTAAAATTATCTGGTTTGACCCCCATTGAACTTTTAAGAAAAAGAGATAAAATGTACAAAGAGTTGAATTTAGAGAATTCCAAGTACACAGGAAATGAAATAATTAAACTCATGACAAAATATCCAGGACTCATAAAACGACCTATTATTATTAAACAAAATAAGACCCATGTAGGAAAAACTGATATTAAAAATTTAAAATAAATTTTATTTTTCTTCTTTGAATATTCTGATGGCTTCTAGATGAGAGCAATTTGCTTTCAATCCTTTTCCATGATGAAACTTGTAAAAATTTTTGAATCCAGGACACTCACAAGTATCAGATGTTACAAAATACGATTTGTTTGGATCAGATGAAGATTTTATTTGATAAAGGTCATCATCTATTTTTTCAACACCGCCATTCTCGACAAGTTTTTTTGCTTTTCGAATTGTACTTGCACTCATATAATACTTCCAATACAGTTATTTTTTATTCTTTATTTTTTTCATTACCTTTGACCAATCAGCATCATTATCTTTTCCCTGAGCTAGCGCATTTTCATAAAGCAGTTCAAAAGTCCAAGAAATTATCTCATTCCAAATTGCTTTGAGGGATTCATCATCTGTCCAAACTACACTTGTTTTTACAGCATTCATTGCCAAAATATTACTAGCGTTTTCTGGAGGATTTTTTCCCCATTTTTCAAGAACCCTGTCACAAAAATCTATAATGTCTTTTTTTGTTAATGCCAATTTATCAGGCTCAAAAGAAGTCTTTTTCACTAAAAATTGTAACAAAACCATACTAAATTAGATTTTGTAATAATCTCACAGATGGGGATATTCAATTTTTAATCAAATGGTTTAGAAAAGAATATCGAAGTAATTCAGATCTGTTTTTGACCAGTTAATTGTTATAAACTGATTTTATTACTGGAGACTATTGGGGCTAAAAAAGTATGTCGCGACTAGACTAGTTACAATGTTTGGTGTTTTAATGATCACACTACTTCTTACTATTTCTCTGGTTGGATCTAACATGGATACTATTCTCAAACAAGGAGTGGTGTTTCAAGTAAGAGGAGAGATTACAGAAGACCCCTCAATTGCAAATAGTTTTTCATCGTCTGAAGAATTTGAAGCGTTTGTTCAAAGTCAAATTGACCAAAGAATAGAAACTCTGGGATTAGACACACCTTGGTATTCTCCTCAAAGAATAGGCTTGACTATGTATAAGATATTATTGCTAGATTTTGGAAATGCTACGTTTCTTACAAGTGACGCAGGCTCCACAGATGTAAAAGAGATAATTTTAGAAAAATTACCTAGAACCATTTTGCTGTTTACTACTGCTACAATAATAATTTCAGTTATTGGCATATTTCTTGGAGCATTTTCTGGAAGTAAAGTAGGATCTGTTGTGGATAGATTAACTTCTAGTTTGGCAATAATTAGTTCTAGTTTTCCTGTGTGGTGGATTGGGATGATTATGATATACTTATTTGCCTTTGTGTATCAAATTTTCCCAGCAAGAGTAACTCCCCCAATCCCATCATCAGATCCGGATTACTTTTTTTCTTTATTGTACCATATGGCATTACCACTAATTACAATTGTAATGATTGGGTTTGGTGCATGGGCTTACTTGGTAAGAAATTTCATGGTAGGAATTATGCAAGAAGATTTTATCACTTCAAAAAAAGTGATGGGGATTAGCAGGAAAAAAATTATTTACAGGCATGCGCTAAAAAATGCAGCCCCACCCATAGTTACAATTCTAGCCCTTAGTCTGTCAGGCTCCCTTGGAGGAGCAATAATCACTGAAGCAGTGTTTGATTGGCCAGGTATGGGTAGGCTATACTTTGAGGCAATAACTGTGAT
>JAUWQG010000163.1 GCA_030611185.1 Nitrososphaerota archaeon | reverse complement strand
GTTTTCAGTTAGTGCATTATCATCATAATCAGGTTTTCCATCATTTAGTACAACATTTTCTAAAACTGCACCAGGTTTAATGGCATTCCAAATTTCAGGTTCAGCTTCTTGGCTTAAATTAATACATTTTGCATAGCATCCTCCTTCAAAATTAAATGTTCTATTATCGGACCAACCATGTTCATCATCTCCAATCAAGTTTCGGTTTGGGTCAGCTGATAAAGTGGTTTTTCCGGTACCAGATAATCCAAAGAATAGTGTAGTGTCTTGATTTTTTCCAATATTTGCAAAACAGTGCATTGGAAATATTCCACGTTCTGGTAATAGAAAATTCATAACACCAAACATAGATTTTTTCATCTCTCCTGCATAATTTGTTCCGCCAATCAAAACAATTTTTCTAGTCAAATCAATTAGTATGAAAACATTAGAGCCAGTACCGTCAATTTCAGGTATTGCCTCAAATTCATTTATGCACATTACAGTAAATTCTGGAGTGTGATTTTCTAATTCTTCTTTTGATGGCCTAATGAAAAGTTGTCTTGCAAAGAGACTTTGCCATGCATGATCATTAATTACTCTAATTGGTAAACGTGTTTCTTTGTCAGCTCCTACAAATCCATCAAAAACAAAAAGTTCTTTATTATTTACAAAATTTTTCATTTTTTCAAGAATCTTTTCAAATTTGTCAGATGGGAATGGGTGATTAATTTTACCCCAATCAATGGTATTGCTAGTTACCTCATCTTGTACAATAAATCTGTCGTCAGGTGATCGTCCGGTATATTTTCCAGTATTAACTGAAAGAGAGCCAGTAGAATTTACTACACCTTCCTTCCTGTTTACAGCACTTTCTACTAGTTCTTCAGGAGTGAGATTTCTAAATATTTTAGAAGGATTTATTCCAAATTCGCTTATTTGTGTTGAAAATTTTTCAGTTATGTAAGCACTAACCACTTCAGTCAATGGTGGTAATCTCCAAGGAAAGTAATTTTCTTAATCCCAAATTCAGCCATGAGATATTTCGATCCGACTTAATTTTCCTTATTATCTCTTTCCTATGATGGAATATTTTTTTCTCTAGGAACGTATTTATGTAAAATTTCAAAAGGTTTTCTGATGCCGATCAACAAAGACAAACTTGCTAAACGAGCAGAAGCAAAGGAACACAATCCTGACTTTGTAAGACCTGAAAGCTGGCGTTACGTAAGATTAGAGACAAATTGGAGAAAACCAAAAGGAGTTGACCATCATCAAAGAAAACAAAAAAGTCGCGGTAGACCAGGTCTAGTTAAAGTAGGTTATGGAGGACCAAAGGAATCAAGAGATCTTCATCCTTCAGGATATACAGATAACCTAGTTTTTACAATTAATGATTTAGAAAAATTAAATCCAAAAACAGATGGTGTCAGATTTGGCCATAGTGTTGGAACTAAAAAGAGAAAAGAGATAATTGCCAAAGCAATTGAAAACAAATTCAAAATATTTAATGCAAGAGTGAGTGTAAGTGGTAGTAAATCTTAAAGCTAAAAAACGATTGGCATCAAGAGTAACTGGTGTCGGGGTTCATAGAATAAAATTTGATTCAGACCATCTCGATGATATAGCAGATGCAATTACCAGACAAAATATTCGAAGTTTGATTACAGCCAATACTATCCAAATTAAACCATTTACCGGAACCTCTAGAGGAAGGGCTCAAGCCAAAAAAGACCAGAAAAAGAAAAGAGGAACAGGACAAGGATCAAAACAAGGTAGGAAAGGAGCTCGTGTTGGTAAAAAAGAAGTTTACGTAGCAAAGGTTCGCTCATTAAGAAGACTACTCAAAATTGCAAAAGATAGAAAAGACATTACAAATCCTGAATTTTGGGTTCTTTACAAAAAAGTAGGCGGAAACACAGTAAGAAACAAGGCTCATTTGAGATTATTAATGGAAGAGATTATCACAAAAAGAAAAACCTAGAACCGATAAATCGCATTTTCCCAATCTATAATTTTACCATCTTTAATTTTGATTCCTTCTTTTTTTAGCATATTTGTTTTGATTTCTTCTCCATACGCATATCCACCAACCTTGCCATCAGCCTTTACTACTCTATGGCAGGGGATTATTACAGGGTAAGGATTTTTGTTCATAATTTTGCCAACTGCTCGTTGACCGTTGGTAAAACCTACTGCTTTTGCCAATTCCCCATAAGTGGTTATTTTTCCCTGTGGAACTTCAAGTAATTTTTTGTATATTTTTTTATCAAGACTCATAATTTTATTACCTCAAGATCAGTAGTTTCTAGAAAATTAATTACTTTTTTCTTGTTTGGTCCTAGTCCTGCCCAGTCTAAGAGAGCTGTCTTTGCTATTTTGTTTCTCTCTAGAATATGCGAAAACATATTGTCATCTAGACTATCTAGTGCATGTTTTGGCATTACTGTTCCTAATGCAAATTTACCATGTAGTAATTCGTTAGTAAATTTTTCTGGGTAATGCGTTCCACCAAAACAAATAGCAGTTGGGTTTGAAGGAATGTTTTCAGAAAGTACTTCATCTACTAATATTGCAACTGAATTACACAATGACACATCACTCCATTGTTTGTCAGTGGTTCCAATCTCGATGAAAATTGTAGGT
>JAUWQG010000099.1 GCA_030611185.1 Nitrososphaerota archaeon | reverse complement strand
TATTAACTGAATTTGGTGCTGGTCTGTAGTTTACTGTTACTTCTGTTGTTACTGTCTGAAGGTCTTTTGAAGCTGCAGATGTTGCAGTTACAAACTTTAGTGTTCTAATCTCCATGTTTACTATACTATCTTGGAATGGAACCACAAAGTGTAATCCTTCATCTAGAGGAGGTATTGTAATATCTACTGCATTCCAGTGGAGTAAGACCCCTCTGTGTCCTGAATCAACTATTTGAGCAGAAGCTGATGCTACTACTCCAATTATGATAAGAATAATTACGCCAATAATGATGCCTTTTGCTTTTCCAAAATTTACCTCCATTCCCGGCTGTTGATATTTAGACAATCCTATGAGTCCACTTTCACCTTAATTATACCATGATATTATGACTGTATTTGGAAAATAATTATTTTTCAAGATCTAATGGATTCATAATTCCGTTTGGTTTGTTATAGTTTTTCAAGAGTTATTTTTTAATTTCAATCAAGATATTCTCATCAATCCATTTGATTTTATCTAAATCATCAAAGTTATCCTTGATGTTTTGCTGAAATGTTTTCAGAGATTCTTGAAATCCATTGCCAAACGAGGGTTATTTTGCACTTTTGTTTTGAATTAAATATCCCTTTTTTTAATTAGATTTATGGAAATTCACGTATACGATACCTATGTCAAAGCCACAGATGGTCACACCATGCACTTTGATGTAATTACTGGTGAAAAAGATCACGACAAAGCCCTCGAATATGGCAAAGAGTGGTTAAAATCAGTCGGTGAAGAGAATTCAGTAATGACAACAAATGAATGTCAATTCTGTCATTCACAAGGCGCACCAGAGCCTGTTGAGCAGGCAATTAAGGAAAACGGCTACTTTATCCAAAAAATGGAAGGCTGTCCTTAAACATTTTTTCCTTTTTACATAAAAAAGTATTTTTTAGATTAATCTTGTAGAGATTACATGACAGAACACAAGTATTCAAAATGCACAGTAGAAGGTGACAAAAAAACTAAATGGATTTGTGGTTGTTTTCAAACAGCAGATGATTATTTCAAATTCTGTGATAAGCATGGTGATACTTTGAAAAAAGCAATCAAAGCACAAGTAGATGAATTAGATATGACATTAATTATTGAAGATTAGATAGCAAGTATTGCGACAAAGGCAGATACAAAGACAATTGCAATGGTATTGAGTAATTTAATGACAGTGTTTAGTGCAGGGCCTGCTGTGTCTTTGTAAGGATCACCAATAATATCACCTACAACTGCAATTTTGTGCATTTCAGAGCCTTTTTCTCCATTCATCTCGATTAGTTTCTTGGCATTATCCCATGCACCACCAGTGTTTGCCAAGTGATATGCTAACAAAATTCCAGTAATAACTGCGCCCATCAATAATCCAGCTACTGCAGTTGGACCTAACAATACACCCATAATTATTGGAGCAGTAATTGCGACAATTGCAGGTTTCCAAAGTTCTCTAATTGATGCCACAGTTGCAATATCTACACATTTAGCATAATCCGGTTTTGATGTCCCAGCAAGAATTCCCGAATCCTCCTTGAATTGTCGTCTAACTTCATCTACCATTTTTCCTGCGGCCCTTGAAACACCGTTAATGAGTTGGCCTGTTATGATAAATGGAATCAACCCACCTATCAATAAACCAACTACAATAGCAGGATTTGTTAAACTGTAATCTAATACTAATACACCTTCAAAAATATGAGATGCTTCAAATTGGAATGCCTGAATCATGGCTAGTGCAGCTAATGCAGCACTGGCAATAGCAAATCCCTTAGTAACTGCTTTAGTAGTATTTCCAACTGCATCAATTTCATCTGTGACTTTACGATTTTCCTCCCCCATTCCAGTCATCTCAACAATACCACCGGCATTATCTGCGATTGGGCCAAAAGCATCAATACTTAGTACAATTCCCGCAAGACTCAACATTGCCATTGCAGTCAAAGCGGTGCCAAAGATTCCATAAAGTATTGGGTCTGCACCTTCTGGGGCTGCACTGGATGCAATACTATAAGATACAATAATTGCGATAACTAAAGCAATCATGAAAGGTCCAGTTGATTGCATGCCTTTGATAATTCCCATTAATGTTAATGATGCATAGCCCCATTTTGCAGAATCTGCAATTTCCTTTACTGGTCCATGTTTGTAACTAGTATAATTATCAGTAATTTTTTGAATTACAGGAACTAAAATGACACCAATTACAGTTGAACCAAACAGAGCATATGCTGCTTGAGAGTCATCAATGAATTGTGTAATAAATACAAAGTTTAATCCGATTGCAATTGCAGCTGAAACATAAAATGAACGATTAAGTGGCTTCATCACATCTGTGATATTCTTTGAGCCAATAATTACAACGCCTATAATTGATGCAATCATTCCTGAAGAACCAATTAAAAGTGGGTAAAGGAAAAAGTTTGGTGCGCCAATTAATGCTGCTATTAACAATGCTGCAAGTACTGTAATAATATAAGACTCGTAAACATCAGAGCCCATTCCTGCTGCATCTCCAACATTATCTCCTACGTTGTCTGCAATAGTTGCTGGGTTTCTAGGATCGTCTTCAGGGATATTTACTTCGACTTTTCCTACCAAGTCTGCACCCATATCTGCAGCCTTTGTAAAAATGCCACCTCCAATTCTGATAAATAATGCAATAAGACTTGCACCAATTCCAACACCTGCGATTGTGATTGGATCTGGATAAATCATGTAAAGACCAGTGATTGCCAATAATGCCATTGCAGGAACTGCAAGTCCAACTGTAGCTCCACCTCTAAAGGCCATAGCAAATGTCTTTCCTAATCCACTGCCACTCAAATTTGCAGCCCTTACTGCTGCTTTTACTGTAATTTTTAATGAGATTATTCCTGCAAGTGCTGAAAGTGTTGCACCTACTGCAAAAGCTACTCCATTTGAAAATTGTAAGAATACCCCAATGATTACAGTTAAAGCAATTGCAACTGGAATTATAATTTTCATTTCACGTTTTAGAAATGCTGCTGCACCTTCTTTGACAGCATTAGATATATCCATCATTTCTTTTGTTCCTGCAGGTTGTTTTGTGATCCATGCAATCAAGCCACCAGCAACTAAGAATGATGCAAGTGCCGTAAGAAATGGCAGAATTTCTGGAATATTCATACTATACTCAGCCTGCCCAATTCTGGGAAATATAAATCAAATAGCAGAAATTTTGCTTCTTTTTTGATATGGCAAAAATGTTTTCCCACGAAGTCCCTGTCTTACAAGTTTGTTGAATCGTTTACCATGGGCAAGATATGGGAATCTCAAATGGATTAATTCATGTACCAAAGTATTTTCAAGGGTCTTCTCATCAGGGATTTTTCTTACATTAATGAAAACTAAATCATGCTGCAGATAGGATACACCATAATACTTGTAGGCGGAGGTTCTTCTGCCTTCAGTCATTTCTTTTGGCATATCTAAAACCTCTTTTGTGGTTAGAAGGATTTTTGGTTCGGTAATAGAAAAACGATTTGAATAGATTCCAGCTTTTTCTAAGATTTCTAATCTAAGATCGGGGTCTAATTTCACATTATTTTCTCAATTAATTGATGTTTATCTTGCAACGTTAATTTTTTGTACAAATAGAGTATAACGCATTTGATATGAAATGCGGTTCCTATAGAATTAGAAATAATTCCAATTTTACTTATTCTGCTTATTGCCACAGAGGTGAATTAATAGGGTCAGAATTTTTTATAGTGTAATCACGAATCATACAGCCACCGTCTCATCACACCCCAATTATTCCATTGAATCAAGTAGTTTTTGTGTTTTATTTCTAATTTCTGTAGTAATCTTTACTATTACCAAACCTTTGTTTGGTTGACCATACATAACTACTGAATTTTCGGGAGCGTAAATACAAACTGGAATTACTAAAAGATCTTCTTCTCCATTAACTGTGATTTGGACAGGACTTTGTGAAAGAAATGCCTTTTTTATTGTTTCAATACTTTGAACAGTTATCTCAGCTGCAGGATTATCGCATGTAAGAGTTGTTGAAACCTCAAAATTTTCAGGAATATTGCGCTTTATTCTTTTTTCTTGTCCATCAATAATTTGTAAGGAAGGAATTAAACCAAAATCATTCATCTTCTCAGTGGTTCTATCCCCTACTGTAATGACGTAAGAGTTTTCAGAAATATGTTTTTGAATGTTTTTTTTGTTAGCATCAATTTCTAAAAGTAAAAGACCTAAAGGAATTTTCAGTTGTTCTCTAAGATTATCAGGTAATTTCACAGGAATCGAAATTAGTTTGCACTTGCCTCTGGAGCAGTTTCATCATCTTTACTTTCAGATGCCATTTCTTCTTGCAATCTTGATGCAATAATACTACATTGTCCTGCAACATTT
>JAUWQG010000082.1 GCA_030611185.1 Nitrososphaerota archaeon | reverse complement strand
CAAATGGGTTTGAAAATTGGGGATCCTAAATTTGCAATGGCTCAATATGGTAAAGTAAACCGAATAACAATCCCACTTGAAAATGACGGAGTAATTTTAGTAACAACTGAGATTAATGTAGATATTAATAAAATAATAGCAGGAATCATAGAGATTCGTAACAAATTTTTTGATTAATTTATTTTTCATCTCCTTCAAAAAATAATTTTACAAAATTATTTAATTATTTTCTATAATTGTTTCATTATATTTTTCTGCAAAATATTTTACTATTAGTATATTGATAATAATTGATCCCATCACAGTAATTACATATGATATTTCAGGAGACGCTAAGCTTAAGGGAGCAAGTGTGATGCCCAACCCCACACTTACCACCATACCAAGTATTACTAATAACCAAAATTTTTGTATTCTCCATGCTGCATAAATTCCCAGAATAGGAATAAAGGAGTAAATTATCATTCTAGTTACATTGACTTTTTGTTTTGGAGGATCCCACACCATACTCTTGCCTAATTTACTAATATTTATGAAATCATAAAGATGTGATAAATGAAATCAAAGTAGAACATTATTTTTCAAACAATACAGACATATAGAAATTGAAAAATAAAACTAGGTTTTTAGATATTATATTGCAACAAAAAAAATGTCCGTGTAAATGTGGTTGCACCAAAATAATTTCAAATGTGTATTATGACCTTTGTATTTTTTGTACTCTTGGAACTCATGAAAAACATCAATAATACAAAGTCTTCTGAGAACTACATTTTGATTTGTCTAAATTATCACTCATAATCCTAACAAACCAGATAGATCTCTAGGCGTTAAAATGGTGTAAAAAAACCATTTAGATAGCCAAACAATACACCGGATTAACATTAATAAAGTAATGTACCGTACCATACGGTATGATGAAAGCAAGATTAACGTATGTACCAATAGAGGTAGCGGATCAATTTGAGGATTTTATTATCAAAAGAGACGAGCAAGTATTAGATGCAGTAAAAGCAAGAACGAGGGATTACAGCACACTGTCACTTCTAAAACTATTGTATCAACTCAAAGGAAACCCTATGACGTTTTCAGAGTTATATTCAAAGTCAAAGATTAGAATGAAAAGATCATTTCTGAATTATTTGCACTTGTGTGTAGATTATAACTTTATTCGAAAAGAACCAGTTGGATCAAATGTAATCTATACTATAACAGACAAAGGAAGAGTAATGCTGAATCTGTTTATTCATAAAAGTGATTATGTACACTGTTAGTACTGTCTAATTTTTTCAAAGCCAAAATAATTAGACAGTACTGATCGACGTCATAAAAGTAATTAGACAGTAGGGTTCGACGTAAAGAAGTGCAAAAGGAATTTCCAGAAGCAGAAGTATTTGAAATAAAAAAAGTAAATCTGAAAAGCCCAATCATATTTGCAGGATTTGTAGGAGCAGGATTGGTGGGACCACTTGCAATTAATCACATTATAGAAAAATTAGAAATGAAGGAAATTGCAGTTATGAGATCAAAGTATCTTCCACCATCAACTGTTTTTATGAGAGGGAGACTTCGTCATCCGTTTAGATTTTACGCAAACAAAGAAGGAACAATATGTGCAATAATTTGTGAAATTACATTAAGAATGGAAGGCATATACACAATTGTTGCATCAATTTTAGATTGGGCAGCTGAAAAGGGATCAAAAGAGATTGTAATTTTAGACGGAGTTGCAAGTGAGGAACACGATGATGTAGCATATTGTGCAGCAGAAGAAGATTTGGTTAGATTAATGGCAGATGCAGACATTAGCTTAATCCCACAAGGATTTATCACTGGAATTCCAGGTGGAATTTTAAATGAATGTCTAGTACGAGAGATTCAAGGACTTACTCTTCTTGCAAAAGCAAACAAAATAGACCCAGATCCTGCGGCAGCATCGACCCTAATTGAGGCTATAAATCGATTTTATAAGATGGAAATTGATGTAGAGGACCTGCTAAAAGAAAGAGACAGACTCCATGAACAATTTAGCGAATTATCCCAGAAATATGTAGAGCATAGAGAAGAGCTTTCTGGCATGTACATGTGATCCAATTTCAGGGCAAATTCTTTTATTCATATCAAATACGCATCAAGCTATGGCACTGACTTACAAAAAAGCAGGTGTGGATATTTCTAATATTAAAAAAAGCCAAGCTGCAATAGGCAAATTAATTGAATCAACCCATAAACTTCAAAAAATGGCAAAGATAACACATGGTTTTGGTCATTATGCAGGAATTGTAGAAATTCCTGGCGGGAAACTATTAGCAACACATACTGATGGAGTAGGAACCAAAGTTGTAATTTCGAATTTGATGAAAAAATACAACACAATAGGAATTGATTGTGTTGCAATGAATGTAAATGACATAATTTGCATTGGAGCTACACCGATTTCATTTGTCGATTATATTGCTGCAAACAAAAATGATCAACAGATTTTTAAAAAAATAGTAGAGGGGCTTGTTACTGGTGCAAAAAAATCTGCAATGCCAATAGTAGGAGGAGAAACTGCGATAATGCCAGATGTGATTACTGGAAAAGGATTCTCATACGATTTAGCAGGAATGGTAGTCGGGATTGTATCAAAAAAAGATCTAGTGCTTGGAAATAAAATAAAGACAGGAGATGTGATTATTGGTGCAAATAGTAGTGGCATTCATTCTAATGGATACTCTTTAGCAAGAACAGCACTTTTAACAAAATATACAGTCAAAGACAAAATTAAAGGAGTTGGAGTGTTAGGAAATGCTTTACTCACACCAACTGAAATTTACGTAAAGCCAGTATTAGAGATGATTCAGAAATGTAAGATAAACGGGTTGGCACACATTACAGGAGGAGCATTTACAAAACTACTCAGGCTCAAAAAAATTGGATATGAGATTGATTCCTTGCCTAAAATACCTCCAATTATGGGACTAATTGAGGAGCAGGGAGTAAAACCAGAAGAAATGTACAAGACCTTCAACATGGGAGTAGGGTTTTGTGTAATTGCTCCAAAGGATCAAGCAAGTCAGATAAAATCAATTTTCAAAAAACACAAAATCGCAAGTCAAGAAATTGGTAAGATCACATCCAAAAAAGGAGTGACAGTCAATTCAATTAAAATCGCATAATTAGGCAACTTCCAAATTAATTTTAACCAATAATTACCTTATATGGATCTGATTATGCATATGTAAAGTAGTGGCAGAAGAGCAGTTTATTGAAACCATAATTGGAGTCGGCATACTACTCTTTGCTGCAAAATTAATGGCAGAGTTATTCCTCAGATTAAAACTTCCAATTGTTTTAGGTGAATTATTAGCTGGAATTATTGTTGGCCCCTTTGCACTAGGTGCATTTTTTGTAGTTGACGGACACCAGGTCTTGAGAATAAATGACGAGATAAAAATACTTGGCGAAATTGGCGCAATAGTAATTTTGTTTATGGCAGGACTTGAAATGACTCCAAAAGAATTCCTAAAAGGAGGAAAAAACTCATTCATAGTTGGCACAATGGGAGTAGTTATCCCGTTCTTTGCAGGATATATGGTTTTTCAGATGTTTGGATTTGATGCATTACAATCAATGTTAATTGCTACGGCACTTACTGCGACTAGTATTGCAATATCAATTCAAGTCTTAAGTGAATTTGGTAAAATAAAGACGCCCGAGGCCCGTCTGATTATTGGCGCAGCAGTAGTTGATGATATTTTAGCTATAGCAGTTTTGTCAGTAGTCTCATCCATTGCCATTGGAGATGGAGGAGTAGAATCCTTGCAAATTTCAGATGTAGTCTTTACAATTTTGCAGGTATTGGCATTCTTTGGAATAATGCTGATTGTTGCAGTAATTGTGATTCCAAAAGTTGTCACCCCTAGATTATGGAAAGCCAAAGGAAGTGTTGAGGGAATAGCCACAGCGTCGTTTTTCGGAGCGGCGGCAGTGGCAGGCATCATAGGACTGTCCCCAATTGTAGGAGCGTTTGCAGTTGGAATGGCATTATCTACCAGTAAGGTATTTGATAAAATTGAAAATTATATTGGAAAAATAGGGTTGATTTTTGCACCTTTGTTTTTTGCAATTATTGGAGCACAAGTAGACCTTAGAGCAGTAAGTTGGGAAATACTGGGGTTGAGTGGAATAATAATCATAATTGCAATTACAACAAAGTTGTTTGGTTGTGGATTACCTGCCATGCTGCTTTTGAAAAATAAAGCCCAGGGAATGAAAGTTGGAATTGGCATGATCTCAAGAGGAGAAGTGGGATTGATAGTTGCAGGTGTTGGAGTATCTTCAGGTATTTTGACATCTGATGTTTATTCAACTATTGTAATCATGGTAGCTGTAACTACAATCATCACTCCAATTTGGCTGAAGATGGAATACAGAAAAGAACAAAAACAAGATCAAGGCAAAACTGAAAGTAATTAAGATCAACATACCAAGTGGCATCATAAAGTCTTAAATTATCAAGGAATTGGAGCTGCATTACATGTCTGAAAATTCTTCTAGTTTGGAAAATGAATCTAATCCTTCTGATGAATATTTGCTCAAAGAGATTGCAAAAATAAAAGCAGAATTAAAGGAACTAAAGAATCTTAAAGAAAAAACATATCGTTCATCAAAACCAGCAGCTAAGAGAAAGCCTGTAAAGAGGAGAGCTGTTGTTAAGAGAAAGACAATCAGAAGAAAATAGGCTCAAAAATTACCTAATTTAACGAATTTATGTCTTGAATTGCCACAGTATTCATGAGTGAATTAGATTTGTTGCTATCAAAAGCATGTGGTGAAATTTCTCAAAAT
>JAUWQG010000073.1 GCA_030611185.1 Nitrososphaerota archaeon | reverse complement strand
TACTGAAAAAGATATTGCAAAAACGATCTATGCTTTAGGTGACAAACCAATCAAATCTGTTAAGGTTTCTGGATTTATGTCTAAAAAATTATTTACAGTAAAAAAAACTGCTTCTGTTTATGATTGTGCTAAATTAATGAGGAGACATCATATTAGTTCAGTTATAGTTTTAGGAAAAAATGGAGTTTTGGAGGGTTTAGTAACAAAAACAGATCTAGCCTCAATTTTTCTAACTCATGCTGTATCTCCCCTCAAAGTTTCAAAAATTATGACTAGAAGAGTAGTAACTGCTATGCCTGGAGATTCCTTGCTTTATGTAGAAAGTTTGCTAATTCATAATAGAATTTCAAGAATTGTTATTCAAAGAAATAAAGTTCCTGTTGGAATAATCACATATCGAGATTTTGTTCCAGCAAAATTACCACATTGGATTGTACAATCTGCTGATCCAAAAGAAGTGGAAAACTATAGGATCAAAAAAGATCTTAATGATTTTCGAGTAAATCAAATGAGTCATTTGCTTCATTTCAAAGCAGTAGATATCATGGCATCTAATCCAATTACTGTAAAAGCTGATGAAGATGTTGGAGTAGCGGTACTATTAATGATAAGAAATGGTATTAGTGGATTGCCAGTAGTAAAAAATTCAAAACTAGTAGGAATTATCACAAAAGCAGACATTGTAAAAGCTATTGCTGAATCTTAGGTTATTTTACAATTAGTATAGAGCAAGGTGAATTATTCGCAAGTTTGTTTGATATACTTCCAAGGAAAAATCTTGCTGTTGCGCCAAGACCCTTACTTCCTACTATAATCAAATTACATTTTTTATTTTTAGCAAGTTTAACTATTTCATTTGAGATATTTCCTTCTTTCATTGTAATAGTTACATCAATTCCTTTATTTTTGGCAGTTTGTTTTCCTTTAATTAGAACTTTATTTCCAAATTTTCGAAGAATTTCAAGGTATTCTTTTCTGTCTAGTAAATTTAGCGAGTGTGATTTCTCAACAACATAAACTAGAATTAGGTTTGCTTGATAATTTTTTGCCAGATCACATGCTTGAAGAAGTGCCTTTTGTGAATCTCCTGAACCGTCTAATGGAACAAGAATATTCATGTATAACGACTTTCTCATAATACAAAATCAAAGCTTTGGGATATTAAACTAAACTCTTGAAATTCAATTAGAAAATTAGATGATTTTTGATTATGGTTAATTTTTACTTTTAATATTGAAATAATAATTACCCACGAAATTTCAATTTTATGATATTCATGCTTGAGAATTTAGTTGTGGACTATTTTTAAGGATGTTAAAATTAGAATTAAGGGTTGAGGGAATTTGCTAAGTGAATTTGATGTAATTTCTACCATAATTGGACTTTTAGTGCTTGTAATTCCTGCAATGTTACTTGGGAAACTGTGTTCTCATTTTAAAATTTCAGAAATTATTGGTTTTGTAATAGCAGGTGTAATTTTTGGTCCATTTGCCTTAGGAGGATTAATTCTATTTTACGATCAACCATTAGTTGTAATAAATGATTTAGTGTTATCCTTTTGGCAAATTTCTGGAATTGTAATATTATTTTCTGCTGGATTACATTTTACTTTTCATGACTTTCGTAAGGCAGGATTAACATCGATTTTTGTAGGAATTGGAGGAGTGATTCTTCCATTGACGATTGGTTATTTGTTCTCTGTGTGGATGGGATTTGATTGGATTGTTTCAATACTTATTGGTGCCACCTTGAGTGCTACTAGTATTACAATATCTGTTAGAATTTTAGAAGAATTAAGAAAAGAGAAAACAAAGGAAGGTAATGTTTTGGTAAATGCAGCAGTACTTGATGATGTTTTAGGTTTAGCAATTTTATCTGCAGTTGTTTCAATTATTGTAACAAATTCAGTTCCAAGTATTGATGCAATTATGCTGATTACAGCTGAATCTGTTGGTTTTTGGTTTTTAATATTATTGGGATCTGTTTTGATTCTTCCAAAAATTATTCATCTTGTGGATGCTGCAAGGCCATCATCTCTAGAATCAAGAGGAACCCATCAAGCAGTGGCATTAGGTTCAGCATTTGGAATAGCAGCAATTTCAGGAAGTTTAGGGCTAAATCCAATTGTAGGTGCTTTTGCGGCAGGTATGGGACTTGCTGGTTCTAGGCTGGCAAACCAACTTCGGGAATTTGATGGCATATTGAGAGTAATGTTGGCTCCATTATTTTTTGCAATAATGGGCGCTCATGTAAATATTGGAAAATTTTTTGAAATAAATTGGATAATTTTTGTTGCTATTCTGGCTTTGGCCATAATTACTAAAATTATTGGAGCAGGACTTCCTGCATCTATTTTTCTTCATAGTAAAAAGCGTGGAATGAGGGTTGGTTATGGAATGATTGCTAGAGGAGAAATTGCCTTTATCACAGCAGGAATTGGATTGACTCACGGAATTCTAAATGATAGTCTTTATTCTACCTTGATTTTTGTTATTCTTGGAACTATTCTAATCTCTCCAACCCTTTTACGATATTCGTTTAGAACAAAAAATAATGAAATCAAGAGTTGATTATTATAATTGATAATCTTGATTTAGTATTAATTCATTAAAGTGATGTTTGATAGAAATGATAAGGAAAAAAATTAAGAAAATTCTTGTTCCATTAGATGGTTCTAAAAACTCCATGAGAGGATTAGATGAGGGAATTTATCTTGCAAGACAATGTCAAGCAACCATTACAGGTTTGTATGTTATACCAATTTATCCTCGAAACCTAGCTGATGCTATTATGCCCTTTCAAATTCACCTAACAAAAGAAGCTAAAAAATTCATGGAAGCAGCAAAGACTAGATGCGCTCAAAAGGGAGTTGTTTTCAAATACAAAGTTATTTTTGGAAGTCCAACAGTTGAAGTTGAGGAAATATCACGAACAGGAAAATTTGATATTATTATAATTGGTTCTAGAGGTCAAAGTGGATTAAAAGAAGCTTTTTTGGGAAGTGTTGCAAATGCAATTGTTCATAAATCAAAAATACCGGTGTTAGTAGTAAAGTAGTGATAATATGTTCTCAAAAATGTTAACCAAAATTCTAGTTCCATATGATGGCTCAAAGTATTCCGTTAAAGCATTGACAAGAGCTATGGAGCTGGCACATAACCTTGATTCTGAAATATTTTTATTTTCAGTCGTGAATACAGGCTATATTTCTCCTCCTGGATTACTTAGGTTGATAAAATCAAAAGAAGAAAAAGCTGCTATTAAAAAATGGTCAAAATCAGTCAAAACAGATACAGAAAAAATGTTAAAGAATGCTGTAAAAAAATGTGAATCAAAGGGAATTACTGTATCATTTTGTGTTGAGAACGGAGATGTTGCAAGCAAAATATTGGATTTTTCAAAAAAGAAGAAGATTTCGTTAATAATTATTGGAAGCCATGGTCTTCATGGAATAGGAAAATTAAAGACTCTGGGAAGTGTTAGTAGGAGAGTTTCTGAAAATGCAAATTGTCCTGTCTTAATTATTAGGTAATTTATGCCAGCTCTCCTAAAAAGTGAACAGCATCATTATCAACAATAACTGTTCGATTTTTTGGAATATGGAATAATTTTTTAGAACCAGTGGAGGATTGAACTATTAGTTTAGAGTAGGGATCTTTTGTGGCTTTGTATAAAATTCCTTTATCACCTATTGATTGGGACCAATGAGTTCCCTGTACAAATGAAATTGTTTGATATTTAATTACCTGGTAAGAATAAACCAAAATTCTTCACTGTTCTTTTTCCATTCTAGTAAGTATATCATCACAAATTTTTCTCATTTCAGAATCCGACCCAACACTACAAATTTCAACTAAATCAGATGTTGTAATTATTCCAATAATTTTATTGTCCTGAATAACAGGTAATTTGTGAATGTTATTTGTCTTCATCTCTTCAGCAGCTTCCCATACTGTTTCATCTGGATCAATTGATATCAATGGTGAAGACATTACTTCTTTTATTGGAGAGCTTAATGGTTTTTCCTTAGAAGCTATTCGTTTTACAAAATCTCTTTCCGTTAGAATTCCAACTGGTAATTCTTCACTAGTTACAATAATACAACCAATATTCTTATCGTCCATCATCTTTGCCGCATCTTTAATCATTGAAGAATAATCTAAAGAAGCAACTTTGCTAGTCATGACATCTCTCACAAAGGTATGAGCCATATTTTTAATCCAGATCATATTCTAATAAAGAAGATCCTCATTTTCATCAAACGAAACTGTCTTGTATAATAGAATTAGTTATTTTACGATTAAAACTGGAATTTTAGATTTATGAAGAACAAAATTTGAAGTGCTTCCAAGAAAAGCTTCTTTGAGAGAGCTCATTCCCCGTGAGCCAATTATTATAATATCATATGATTTATTTTTTGCAAAACTAATAATTTTAGGACCTTCATCTCCATATACTACTGTATCATCAAAAAGAATACCATTTTGTGCAGCACGTTTTTTCGCTTTGGACATAAATTTGGCGGCGTTATTTAGAAGATATTTTTCAACATATGAAATTTGAGAATTAGTTTTTGGTTTAGATAAAGGGACAACATACAAACCTGTAATGGTTGCTTGACATTGTCTTGCAAGATAAATTCCCTCATCTAATCCTCTCATGGAGTTTTTAGAACCATCTAATGGAACAAGAATTTTCTTAATTTTTACCATATTTGATTGATTATAAAATAGGATTTAAGAAGTTTTTAAAATATCATCGATAATAATTTCAAAATAACATTCTCTGGTTTGATTTTCAAGAATGAGATTATGCGAAGTCTCTATAATACCTA
Source organism: Nitrososphaerota archaeon (assembly GCA_030611185.1). GTDB lineage: Archaea > Thermoproteota > Nitrososphaeria > Nitrososphaerales > Nitrosopumilaceae > Nitrosomaritimum. The sequence goes on along the minus strand of JAUWQG010000073.1, from coordinate 289 downwards.
AAAATCAAAATTTAATTGAGATGGAATATGATGCTAGAGGAATTACTGTAAAAGATATTATGACCAAATCTGTTATCTCTGTAGATTCTACAATTACTGTAAATGAGGCTGCAAAGATGATGGAAGACGCAAAAGTTGGTGCAGTAATTGTGATGGAAAATAATACGCCAGTAGGAATTGTTACAGATAGAGATTTTGCAGTAAAAGTTGTAGCCCATGCTTATCAAATTACAACTCCAGTAAAACAAATCATGTCTTCTCCACTAATTGCAACTAGTCCAGATGAAAC
>JAUWQG010000055.1 GCA_030611185.1 Nitrososphaerota archaeon | reverse complement strand
TCCACGGTGTTAATCTCAATGAATTTATCATGGACCTAATTAAAAAAATCCAAGCACCACAGATGCCAATTAAAATTGCAGTAAGTGAATAATTAAAAATCTCAATAATCATTATTATGAATTATCTCTCTAACTCTTCTTTGATGCCTTGCAATGCTAAATCAGTGCCGCTTCTAATGTGTTTTTTTATCATTCCTGTAAATATGCCCATCACGCCTGTGAGTTTAATGTCCCATTTCACCTCAAGTAAGGTCTCATTCTCCTGTGAAACGAGTTTTACAGCCTTGCTTCCGCTGATTATTCCCTTTGTAAATACTGCCACAATTTTCTCTTTGGGATAGAGTGTAACTTTCTGTTGGCATTTTTGATCTCTAAATGCAATTACTATCTCACGATTAATCACGTCTCCTTCTCTTGAAATATTTCTAACTTCTTTGGTCCCCTTCCAAAATTTAGGCTCATTATCAATGTCTGATACCAAGTCCCAAACTTTTTCAGCAGGGGCATTAATCTGAATTGAAGTTTCAATTACTGCCATAACTCAAGAATACTACTTTCGCAGTAAATATATTAGATTACACTAGATGGAATAGTAGACTGTGATGGGCATCATGCCTAAAATCCAGAACAGTAACTCCAGTTCTAACGGCATATGCCACTCTTCCGTCACAGTCCTTTCAATAAAATGGATAACGAAACCCTATGACAAAAATTGGAACCTTTGATGCTGCAGATTTTTGGAAAAATGCCTATGCTCATCAGAGAGGAAAATTATTAAAAAAAGTAAAAGTTCCAGAAGACCAAATTTTAATTCTAGCTAATAAAAAATATCTGGACTTACCTGCACCACTTCGATATGATATAGAAACTAGTGGAATACAAAAAAAAGATCTTTTATGACTATTCGAAATTTATTTTAACAAGAGAATAAAGTGATTTTTATGTCAAACATCTCTTATGATGATTTTGCAAAATTAGATTTACGAGTTGCAAAAATTATAGAAACAGAACCTATTCCTGGAAAGTCCAGAATAATAAAAGGAACTATAGATTTGGGAGATGATAGGCGAGATGTCATTATTGGCGGTGCACAATATTATCAAGCTGAAGATCTTGTAGGTAAAATAGTGATAGTTATTGCAAACCTTGAGCCAAAAAAAATGGCAGGAGTAGAGTCCAATGCAATGTTACTTGCAGCAGATGTTGATGATAAGCCCTTTTGGCTAACTGTAAATGAGGACGTACCACTGGGAAGTCCAATAAAATAATTTAAAAATTAAATTCTAATAGTAACCTGTCAGATTTTTTTCTTTCAATAATTAATGCTTACTCACACCTGTTTTTCCTATAATAAAAGCAAAAAGCAATTTTTTGATATAGTGTATTGGTATAATTTTTGATGATTAACTCCAAATCATACGAATGATTTAATTTGGATTCCTAGGCCGCAGTGGTTATGGTGGATTTTACAAATATTGATTTTGATCAATTACTTGGTTTTAGCGATGATTCTAACCCTCTTTTGATGATAGTTTGGATTCTTCCGATAATTCTATTTGTTTTTTATGGACAAAGAATTCAACTTCAGGTTACTTCGGGTGAAATCAAAAAAGGCATCAAAAAACTTGATGCCTATAGGATTGAAGCAAGAGCAGAGCTAATTGAATATATAAAGAAAAACATGAATCCCAAAGAAGATCCTACAAAAAAAATTGACCGCTTTTTAGATTACTTTACAATAATGCCAGTAGATATGGATCCAAACGGAATTGTAGATAAGATAAGACATACTGTTAGAGCAAGAGAGGATTATTCTAGAAATCATGTCAAATCAATATCTCCAGAAATTGACGAAATAGAGTTGAGCAAAATTATTACTCTTCTTGAAATTGCTACGTCACTTCACATGATTTACAAGATAGTTAATCACATGTATTTGACTGCAAAAAAACAAAACAACTATCCTTTGATTTTACCGCTTCAAATGATTTTGCCTTTTATTATGGAAGAAGCAGAAGCAATAACAAAAGCAATTCCTGCTTTTAAATTGGGACAGCCCATTGGTGATGGAATAGGGCCTATGGTGGTAGGAAGGATGATGCTTGATACAAAAAAAGATGTGGTGGCATTTCAAACTGTATTAAGTGAAACAGAATATGATGAACGAAAATTGTTTTTACTAAAAGCAGAAGGTCCTGGTTCTACTGTTGGCAGACCGGGAGATGCTGTAGAAGGCATAGTTGCAAAAAACAAACCTGATATCATCATCATGGTGGATGCTGCACTAAAAATGGAAGGTGAAGATTCTGCCATTACTGCGCAAGGCTTTGGGGCGGCAATTGGAGGTATTGGAACTGAGCGATTCCAAATTGAAGATATTGCCACTAAAAATAACATTCCAATTTTTGCAATTGTGATTAAACAGTCTATTAAAGAAGCAATTACTTTGATGACCAAAGACATTGCTAATCAGGCTGACAATGTACGGTCTCAAGTTTATGAAATGATCCATGATAACACCACACCTGGACAGTCTGTTTTGTTGATTGGAGTAGGCAATACCATAGGGGTACCGCAGTAATGTTCTCTAAAGAAGAAATAATCATCCCTTACACAATTGAGAAATGCAAATCTTGCCAGATGGAAAGAAAACGAAATTTCAAAGAAGGTGATTATCTGTTTTTAGAGACTTCTAAATGTGATTCCTGTGATGGAGTTATGCAAATAGAAAAAATCTTTGGTGAATCAATTGAAAAATAATTAATTCTTAAGCATATGTAATTTCTAGACTGATGAATGAATAGAGGAATTTTGATATATTTTATTTTTTTAGGCTGTTACGTACTTGTTCATTTAAAACACGTGAAAAGCTAACTGAACTCTCTGATTCTCTAATGAGTTTTGCTTGTATTTCATGTAATTTCTTAACTAGATCGTCATCTAGAACTACTGTTACTCTCTTTCCCATTTGATGCAATTTACAATTTCAATCTTTTAAACCGTCTGTACTTTATCAAGACTGGGAACTGGTTGTAACTGTCACTCCAGTTTCAGTTGGAATAAAAGTATGCTCTGCTTGTGCTACTCTTTGTTCGTGAATTTCAACTAGTACTGGATAAGCTTGTACTGTTTTTTTCTTAATTAGGTGATCAAGTAACTCTCTTGCCTCTTTTTCTTCCCATTGTTTTGTAATCCATCGCAAAGCAAAGGGAAGCATATTGAAATTCTCCCATATAAAATCAAGTAGTTTATCTGCCTCTTCGTTTTTTGTTTTTTTTCTGGAATTTATGGCAAAAATATTTTTTATTTTTCCATTTCTTACAAATCCCCCTCCTTCAGACGTGGTAACAAAAGGCTCGCATGCATATGCAGAATCTCCTGATAAAGTAAATCCTCCAATTGACCATACATTTGGAATTGTTTTTCCTGCATGAATGGTGTACTTGTCCAATGAATGCCCACTAAGATTTGCGATGGGTTTGAATCCCATTTGTTTTATGGTGGTTTCAATTGCTCTTCCAATATCACTTACTTTGACTCCAACTTTGACCATTGACATTGCTTTTTCCAAGGCAGATTCTGCTGTTTGCACCAATCCATCATATTGAGGATCATAACAGACAGTGACTGCAGTATCTGCAATGAATCCATTAATCTGAACACCAAGATCAATTTTTACTAAATCTGAATCTGTAATTGTTATTGGATCATTGGGTTCTGCTGTATAATGGGCTGCAATCTCATTGATACTCGCATTGACTGGAAATGCACATTTTGCACCTCGTTTAATAATTTCATTTTCTACTTCTTCACAAATTTCATAAACTGATTTGCCAATCCAATCCTTTACTCGGACCATCTCTCTTACTTCTGAGGCAATTTTTCCAGCTTTGATGTAGTCTTCTATTTGCATTGGTTTTTGTTTTTTGAATTGCCTTTAAAATGATTATCTGTGAAGCTTAAATTGGGTATTTTTTGTAATTCGTTGGGATCGTGGTCTAGCTTGGTATGATTCTGCGTTTGGGACGCAGAGATCGCGTGTTCGAATCACGCCGATCCCATTTTCATTATCTTATTATCAAATGTCATACCACGTTTAGTGCCAAGCAATGAAGAAGAGTTAGAGTAATGACTTGATATGAAGTAAACCTAATAGATCTGAGCTTCGGCACGTTTTTATCAATTCTTGATAGTCTTGATTTAATTGTATTTTGAGAGGAGGGATATTATTTTGATTGCTGGTATTACTCTTGTTGTACTTGGAATTACTCAATACATACGGTTAGAAATTTCTGCTTTAATTGGGGTTTTGTTATTTTTTGGAACTAAATTCTATGTTCAAAGAAAAAGACAAATAATTGAAAATGATGTTGGAGAAGGAGTTTGTATGGAATGCGGTTTTAAAATTATTGATAAAAAATGTCCCAACTGTGATTCTGAAAGCAAGTAATTTTAGGGGGAATTAATGTTAAAAAGATGATTAACGTGGTTACAACAAAAAAAAATACAATCAAATCTACTGAATCGCAAAAAAAAAGTAAAGCCTCTAAAAAAGGATGGGTGACTAGACGTTTGAATACACTCAAGAAAAAATCTAGTACAAAAACATCTAGAAAATTAACTTCTGAAAAATTAAAAAAACTCCAACTAGCAGAAAAGATTCGAAATACTTCTAGAAGGAATGCACAAAAGAAAGGAAGAAGCCTTGCAACTGACAAACCAAAATTAAAATCAAGAAAACCTATCCGTTTGGCACGAAAGGCAAGCAAAAAACGTGTATCAGTAAGATAAAAAAATCATTTTCTTTTTCTTTTTTACACTGGGATCAATCCTACGCACTCTCTAAATACCAAAAAGTTGCAATTTACTCATGAAAATCACTAAAAAGGTAAAATTTTTGAGGTCAACTTTAACAACTAGCTCAACTTTTCCTCTATTCAATTCTAAAAAGAGGCCTTTAGTTTATTCCATATAGGAAAAAGCAATGATCAGGAATATCACTATTTTATTTTCCATTCTAGTTTTAGTAGCCTTGGTAAACCCAGCCAGCGCTCAATCATCCTTATTTGACCATGTTGTAATTAATGAAATTGACATTAATCCACCGGGTGATGATTCTGCATCCCCTTCAGAATGGGTGGAGCTTTACAATCCGACAGATTCAGATATTGATATTGGTGGTTGGAAGGTTGCATCCACAACAGTACTCAAGCAGACTTTTACGATTCCCATTGGAACGGTAATTGAAGCAGGACAATTTTTAACATATTCGTACAAAACAGTATGGTTTACTGACACCAATGAAATAGTCCGACTAAATGATGAAAATGGAATTGTTATTGATGAAACACCGCTAATATCTGATCTTAATAATGACTTTACTTCTTGGCAGAGGCTCTATGATGGATATGATCTTGATAGTTCGGATGATTGGAAGTTTGAAAAATCAAATCCTGGCTCATCAAATGGAAAAATACCTATTGCCGAAGATATTCAGGATGTTTCTATAATAATTAATCCTACAAAATCTGGTTACATATTTGGAGAGACGGCGGTTCTTCAAGGACATATATCTCAAGAAGTGTTCAATGTACAACAAGGGGATTTTAAACCAGAATCAATCACTGTCACAATTAAAGGTCCGGATTATAATTCTGAAATTTTACTTTATCCTGATCTTGACTTGAATTTTGAAACATCTCTTAGTTTACACCCTGTCCTTGGAATAAATGAAGGAATTTTCGACGTGACAGCAAGTTATGCAGATGCTACAACATCAACAAGCTTTTCAGTTGGTGATGAAATTATAGAATTAGAAATTCCTGAAGATAGTATATTTGCTATTGTTACCAACAAATCCCAATACTTGCCTGGGGAAACAGTATCTATTACCGGAATTACATCTAAAGTTATTCCCTTTGAGGGATTAAAATATGAAATTAAAAACCCAAATGGGATTATAATGGAAAGTGGGACACTTTATCCTACTGATGGTGAGTTTTCAGGTTCTATATTTTTAACCACAATTAATCCTGTTTTTGGTACTTATGTTTTAACGGCTGAATATTCTGATACAACATCCACTTCCTTTGACTTAGTTGAGGATGTAAAAGAAGACGTTCTAATTTCTTTGTGGACTGACAATGAAGCATATGGTTTGGGAGATATTGTGACAATAACTGGAAGATTAAATAATCTGTGGGTAAACTCCTTGGACTTGGAAATTCTTCAGACCAGAAACACTGCCCTTGGTGTACATGATTTTAGTGGTGGGGATTTTACACTAAAGATTTTAGATGTTGTAAGATTGGAAGGTGATAGTTCCTTCAAATATTCATTTCAAATTCCAAATGGGAATGAAAGGTTAGGTGATTATAGAATCAAAGTATCCAAAGATGTCGGTACTGCCATTAAGACCTT
>JAUWQG010000104.1 GCA_030611185.1 Nitrososphaerota archaeon | reverse complement strand
ATATACAAAATGTCTTTCCTGTAATCAAGCATTGTTGTGCTGTACTTGTAATTGTCCCTATTGTGGAAAAAGAGAAGAATGTCAGTGTGAATTAAGATCAATACAAATAGAGTCCTAATTTAAAAAATGGAGAGATTTTCTAATTTAAAATGATAACAAGATATTAAATAAGAGAATCTTTGGTTTTGAAAATTCGGTCAAAGTAATCAGATGGTTCTTTTGGTTCTTCAATATCGTTAGTGACTCCAGCTAGATTCTTAGCAAGATTCTTTTTGTAACCAATTTGCATCTGTCTTTGCATCTGTATTCTTTGTGCTTGTGGAGAACCTGCACCATGCATAGATTCGGTAAGGTATCCCACAGCGTTTCTTCCCATAGTCATGTTTTCAATTAGTCTAAGAATTCTCATTCTATTTTCAACATCTACACCTTTTCTACCTTTAAGGAATTTTTTAAGTAATGGACCTGCTACTGGATGTCTAAAATCTTTTTCAGATGGGAGAGTTACAACTAATCCGCCTGCAATATCTTGGGCAAGTCTACTAATCTCATATGGGAACCGAGTAACGTTATGTTTGCAAACTTGTGCAAGCATGTCTTCATTGAGATATACACCTGATTTCATCTTGTGTCCTTGGTGCGAAGAAGCAATTCCTGCAGCAAAAATTGTTTCATTTAGATGAGTCATTTCAATGATTTTATCTTTGATGTGAGATACCTTTGGCACTCCATTATAGTCAGCAATTGTTGCAGCAGCCCCAATGAGTATATCACCAAGTCCTGTTTTGCAGACATAGCTACGTCTATGATAACAAGTAAAACGTTCTATAAGCGTAGATGCAAATTCATACTCTCCATTCATGAGGACTTTATCCCATGGAATAAACACTCTATCCAAAATCATTAAGGCTTCTTGACCACCATATTTTGCGTTACCATCATCAATATCACCTTCTTCCATAGCTCTGGTGTCACAAGACTGTCGACCATAGATGTATGTCACACCTTTTGCATCTGCGGGTATTGCTCCAACTATCGCCCAATCTTTATCATTTTCTGTTAGTCTAACTGTTGGCATCAAAATAATCCAATGTGAGTTAATGCATCCTGTTTGGTGAGCTTTTGCCCCAGAAACATAAATACCATTTTCATCTTTATCTACAATTCTCGTAAACAAGTCAGGATCCTCTTGCTCTGCTGGTCCTTTACTTCTGTCGCCTTTAGGATCAGTCATAGCACCACCAATTACGAGATTTTCTCTTTGGACCATTTTTATAAATTCCAACAATCTTTGGTGATAGTTTGTTCCATGTTTTTCATCAATTTCGAAGGTAACAGAGTGTAAAGAATTCAATGCATCCATTCCAACACATCTCTGGAAACATGTTCCAGTGTTTTGTCCTAGTTTTCTTTGCATTTTATTTTGTAAAACTAAATCTTGAGCACTTTCAGCAATATGTAAAAATCTATTAACTTGTAATCCAGTAATTGATGATTTAGCAGAAGCAAGTTCCTCCTCTCTAACTGCAAGATCATATGTTTCAGCAACTGCATTAATTGAAGGTCTAATTATTGGATGATCTACGGGTTCTTTGACTAGTTCTCCAAATAGGTAAATTGTGATATCTCTGCCTCTAAGACTTTCAATATATTCATCTCCTGTTCTAATGGTCTTTAGCTTCTCTACATTTGCCATGTCAACATTCCCTCTAACTTGTATAAATATTCTAGATCAATATTTAAATAATTTAAGAACCGATCAGAGACCTATTCTAACATCAAGAATTCTACAGCCTTTTCCTTTATCCATTACAAGAACAGGATTCATGTCTAATTCTTTGATTTCCTTAAAATCAGTGACCAATTGGGATAGTCTTTGAATACATTCAGATAATTTTGCTATGTCAGATGGTTTTTCTCCTCTAACCCCTTGTAGAAGTTTCTGTGTCTTTATTTCTGATATCATATCATCTGCTTCTTTACTAGTAACAGGTGCCAGCTTGAATGTCACGTCTTTTAGGACCTCAACATAGATTCCTCCCATTCCAATCATAATTACTGGACCAAAACCAGGTTCTAATTTAGAGCCAATAATCATCTCTTTTCCACCTTTAACCATCTCAACAATTAGAACTCCTTTGATCTCAGCTTTGCTGTTGTATTTTTTAGCATTTTTAATAATTGTTTTAAAAGCCTCTTTGATTTCTTTGTCATTTGTAAGATTCACTTTAACACCACCTGCATCTGATTTGTGAATTATTTGCGGAGATGCAATTTTCATTACAACTGGATAACCAATCTTATTTGCAATCTTTACAGCTTCAGCATCATTTTTTGCAAGTGCACTTGTTGGTAATGGTAATCCATATGCTTTGAGAACTTCTTGTCCTTCTTCTTCAAGAAGATTGGGTCTTTTTTCTTTTTTGACTTTGTCAAAAATCTTTTTTGCTTTTGTTTTGTTTACCTTGAATTTTGTAATTTTTCCTTCTTTGGTATTTACCCAAATTGCAAACTTTATCATTGCACCAAGTGTTCTTATTGCTCCTTCAGCATATGTGTAATAAGGAACATCTCCTTTGGCTAAAATTTCTCTATTTGTAATGCCTTCATCAAGTCCCATCAAACTAGCTAGCATTGTTTTTTTGTATTTCTTTGACATTGAAACAATGACTTCTGCTAGCTTGTCATAATTTAGGGTCCCAGATGGTGTACACATAGTAATAACTGAACCAACTTTAGGATGTTTTAGTACTCTATCTAAGACATTGTTGAATCTATTAAAATCTGCATCACCTACAATATCAACTGGATTTCTAGAGCTTCCCCAAGGAGGAATTACTTCGTCAATTTTTGGACGAATACTTTCAATTTTGGCCATTCTAATTCCTAATTTAGAACATGCGTCAGTTGAAATAATTGCAGGTCCACCTGCGTTTGATACAATAACTAAACCTCCTGCTGTTGGAAGTGGTTGCTTGGAAAATGCTGTTGCATAATCAAAGAGCTCTTCCATAGTATCAACTCTAATGGCGCCTGATTGTTTTAGTAATGCATCATAGATTTCATCAGAACCCATCAGAGCACCTGTATGTGACATTGCAGCTTTAGCTCCTTCTGGACTTCGTCCTGACTTTAAAACTAAAACTGGTTTTTTGAGTTTACGAGTAATATTTTTACAAACTTTTAGAAATTCTTGACCATTTCCCATATCTTCAAGATACATTACAATTACCTTGGTTTGTTTGTGATCAGCTAACATCTTTAAAATATCAACTTCACTTAATACGGCTTTGTTTCCCATACTGATTACAGCAGAAAAGCCAATACCTTGTGCACTAGCGTCTTCTGCAAGGGCCGCACAGATTGCTCCACTCTGAGAAACAAGAGCTATTTGTCCTGACTTTGGAGTGATTTTCAAAAATGTAGAATTCATCATTGTCTTTGGATCAAGATTCATTACGCCAAGACAGTTAGGTCCAATAATTTGGATTTTGTATTTTTTGGCAATGTCTTTTAGTTCTTGTTCTCTTTTGGCTCCTTCTTCATCTACTTCTTTGAATCCAGCTGTTATGATAATGACACCCTTGATTTTTTTCTTACCACATTCTTCTAAGACATTAGCTACCAGGGTATTTTTGATTACAATAACAGCAAGATCTACAGGTTTTGGAATATCCAAGACAGTTTTGTAGGCTTTTTTGTAAAATACAGTTTCTCTGCTTGGGCTGACAGGATAAACGCTTCCAGTAAAGCCATTCATAATATTTGATGTAATTGTACTTCCAACACTACCTCTTTTGTCAGATGCACCAATAATTGCTATAGATTTAGGTGAGAGAAATACAGACTCGGCCACTTTCTTGGAGTAATAGATTTTCTATAATAAAGTTATTCATAGAAAATTCTGATCTACGAGTTTCTAGCTTCCCAACATTTTACCAGCAAGATTTTCTTTTCTAGAAATCCAAGTCAAGGTAAGATTGGAAAATTTTTCGATGATTGGCCAAGCTTCTTGAGCAAGTGTCCGTAGTTGTTCGTTGTTTATAGCAAATTCATGATTTAATTGACATACTGTATTTTTTGAATCACTAAAAATTGTAATTTTCTCATCTGAATTTACAAATTTTTGTAATGCAGAAATTATAGCCATATATTCGGCCTGATTGTTTGTAAGATTTGGTTT
>JAUWQG010000162.1 GCA_030611185.1 Nitrososphaerota archaeon | reverse complement strand
TAATCTCATTAACAAATATGCGACTCGTTCTATTCCATATCTTCGAGGATTTATCATTCCCCCAATGCCTTCTTTGTTTTCGTCGTGATTTTCCATTTAGTATTTTCTCTCCACTGGTTGATAATTGGTAATTGTTACTGGATGTGTTTTCATGATTGGTTCCTTTGGATCATAATATGCAAGTGTATGATGTAAAAAGTTTGCATCATCACGTTTTGGATAATCAGTTCTTGCATGAGCTCCTCTTGATTCTTTTCTATTGATAGCTCCAATTAGAACAATTTCTGCAGTTCTAATCATAGAATCAAGTTCCATGACATTTATGAAATTAGTGTTGTACTCTTTTGCACTATCATCTACATGTTTCCAAGTTTGTTCTTTTAGTTGACGTATCTTTTTTAATCCTTCAACAAGATTTTTTTCGTTTTTGTAAACATATGCTTTATCATTCATGGTGTCAGTTAGTTCTTGTTGGATTTCATATGGGTTTGCATCTCCATTTCCTCTAAAAATTCCATCGTAAATTCTCGTTTCTTCAAGGGTAACTAGATGATGAGGCCAAGGATTTGAGTTTGTGTTTTTTTCAATGTAATCAACTGCAAGACTTCCAGTAATTTTTCCCCATACTATACATTCAGAGGTTGAATTTGCACCAAGTCTATTTGAGCCATGAACACTATTACATGCTGCCTCCCCTGCAGCCCAGACACCTTGCAATTCAGTTGCCCCATCAATATTAGTATGAATTCCACCCATCATGTAATGACATACTGGTCTGATATCAAGAATCTCATCAGCAGGATCTATACCGGAGAACTTTATGGAAATTTCTCTGATTCCTCCTAATTTTTCTTTAATTTTTTCATCACCTAAATGTCTCAAATCAAGTTTCATACAATCAACACCAGTTTCGTGTTTGAATCCATTTCCTTCATTGATTTCAGTCATAATAGCTCTTGAAACAATATCACGTGGAGCTAATTCCATTGTTGCAGCTGCATATTTTTTCATAAAACGTTCACCCTTGTTGTTTAGTAGATGCCCTCCTTCGCCTCTTGCACCTTCAGTGATCAGTATACCAGATGGCATAATCCCTGTAGGATGAAATTGTACAAATTCCATATCTTTTAGAGCCATACCAGCTCGATATGCCATATCTAAGCCATCAGGAGTTGAAGATAAGGCATAAGTAGAAAAACTGTATATTCTTCCAGCTCCTCCTGTTGCAATAATCAAAGCTTTTCCTTTTATTTGGTAAAAGTTACCAGAAGAAATTTCTATTGCGGTAAGTCCCATGAATTTATTTCCATCATGAATAATAGATGTTGCAAACCATTCATTGAGGTATTCAATATTTTCAAATTTTTGACAAGTATCATACAAAGTTTGCATTTCAAAGAAACCAACTTTATCAGAGGCATAAGTAGCACGTGGGAAACTATAACCACCAAAATTTCTTTGATCAATTCTGCCATCTTTTCTTCTAGACCACGGCATTCCCCAATGGTCAAGTTGGCGAATCTCTTTTGGCATTTCTTCACATAGACGTTTAGCAACATCTTGGTCAGCAAGAAAATCGCTACCCTTTACGGTGTCATAAATGTGAGACTCGATGGTATCCCCCTCATCCTCGAATAGAACTGCAGCAGTTCCACCTTCAGCAGATACTGAATGAGAACGCATAACCTGGACCTTTGAGACAATTCCAATCTTTATTTTAGAATTTTTCTTTGCAGCCTCAATTGCAGCCCTCAAACCTGCCAATCCTGAACCACAGATAATCAAATCAAATTCGATAGACTCAACCATTTAGAGTGACTACTTGGAAGGCGGGTTAAATATGTAATAATGAGATAAAACCAAAGTGTTAATAAATATCGCTAGTGATATCACTAGTGATGATTTCCGAATGGTTCCAAAGAGTAGGAAGTTCAGTGCCTAGAGGATTTTCAAGATATTTTATTCTCGAGCTATTAAAGGAAAAAAATCGAACGGGAAAAGAGATTATAGATTATGCTGTTGAACAAAGTGATGGAATTTGGAAACCGTCACCTGGATTGATTTATCCACTATTAGGAAGGTTACTAGATGAGGGGTTAATAGAAGAATCCAAAGATGGAAGATATCAATTAACAAAAAAAGGCTCAGAGACCGCTGCAGATGTAGATAAGATTAATGATATTGTCAAAACTCAACTTGATGTTCTTTTTAGGTTAGGAAATGTTGGAAGATTTGTTGCAATGGATTTACTAGAGAAAATTTTCAGCATGGGTTCAGTTCTTAGTTCTAATATTACACATATGACTGAAGAAGAAACTGGAAAATATAAAACATTTTTAGAAAATGAATTAAAAAAATTAAAAGAGCAAAAAACCAAAAAGAAGGCAAAACAAATTAAAATAGAATAGCTACAGGGTTTTTAATTATTTTTTTAAAAATCAGTTATTTTATGGAGAATGGTAAGAATTTTACTTTGTGATAGTTTTTGAGGGTCAATTCAGGGTTTCTTGAATTTTCCGTGCATCTGTAAACTGTCTGAATTGTTTTATTTTATTTTCTTCAACTAGATACACATGTGAAAATGAAACATTAAATTTCTTATTCTGTTTTGAAACACCTTGGTATCTTCCAGTTACCATGAC
>JAUWQG010000087.1 GCA_030611185.1 Nitrososphaerota archaeon | reverse complement strand
GCTAAAAAATCACACCACCATTAGAGGAACACTACAAACTTTTGATCAACACATGAACATGCTACTGACAAAAGTTGAAGATATTACCGAAGAAAAGCCAAAGAATCTTGAAAAGATACTTCTTAGAGGTGATAATATACTAATAGTTTCTATCCCTAAAGAGTGATTTTTGGATAATTAGCAAACTCCATTAGGCAAATCAAATAAATTTTGAACGATTTAGAAAAATACCCATGATAACTTAAATAATTATTTGAAGAATGTATCTTGTGTCAGAAGAAGAAACACAAAAGAAATCTATTCTAAGTAAGATTTTTCATTTTATTGTAAAAGATACTGGTTTTGATCCAAACCAAGAAAAATGAAAAATGTTGGTAATTTGAATAAAGGATATGATTCACTCACACAAAGTAACAAAATGAGACTCATCAAAGAATGTCTTCACTGCGGCAGGGAATTTCAAGATATATCTAGCCCATTTTGTTCTTCAAAATGTGCTAAAGAAGTCACTGGAACATAGTCGAGGGAGTTTTCAATGAGCATATTTTTTGTTCAAATTACCTGTGATTCGGGTTTTGAAAATCTCTTCAGGGTTAATCTCCATGCCTGATTTTTATTCCAAGTGCTATTTAATGAGCAAAAGGGTTGCAATAATTTCCATATTTTCTAGAAATTCTACTATTCGATAACACTAGGCTCGATTAAGGATAGTATTTATCTAGATTAAATGTCCATCACCAACTAGTGAAGAAGCCATTTCAGAGAAAATCAAAGGCAAAAAAATCGGAAGACACAGAGAATAAAGAAACTACTAGTCTAGTGAATGCTGACTATAATCGTAAAAAATTATTCAAACAAGGAGTTAACTTGATGGCAGATGAAAAACTCGAAGAAGCAGTAGACGTATTTGAGCAAGCCCTGAGAATTGATCCTGAAAATATGGAGACTTTGATGAAATTAGGATATGCAAGATTCCATTTAGATGATCATTTAGAATCCCTAAGAATTTATGATAAAATTTTAGATATTGATGTTACAAATCCAGAAGCTTGGAATTTGAAAGGATTGGTACATTATGAACAAAAAAAATATGCCAAAGCCCTCGATTCTGTTGAAAAGGCAGTAGAGTCAGACCCAACATATGGGATGGCATGGTACAATAGAGCATGTTTTCAATCATTGTTAAATCAAGTCCCAGAATCATTAGAATCTTTGAAGCGCTCAATCGAAATTGATGTTAAAAATGCAAGAAAATCAATGAGAGATAGAGACTTTCTACATGTAAGAAAAGAAGCAGGTTTTAAGAGAATTGAAGAAGTTGTGGTTTTAGAATCAATCAGACAAGGTTATCACACTATTGGAGCTATTGTATGGACTACCTACATTGATAGTATAGATGTTGAAAAAGCATTGAAGAAATTAATGAATAAAGGATTGATCGTTCAAAACGAGAAACGAATTGATGGATGGCATAGAATTCCCGTTTGGGACCTTACTGCAGAGGTTGCAAAAAGAATGGGAGAAGAGAAAAAAGGCTTGTTTGGAATTACAACCAAAAAATTACCAACTCCTGTTAAAAATCTAAAGAGTCTAAGTGAAGCGATTCAGACTGCAAGAGAAGCAATTGAAGAAGAAGATGTTGAAAAAGCATTAAAAATTTTTGATGAGTTTGTTGACAAATCAAAGTCAGGTGAACCGATGATTGATAATTTCTTTGATGAACATAGAGAAATTAGATTGTGGAAGATAAGACTCAAAGATAGAGGGGTAGATTACATTATTGATAATAAAGAAAAGATGCTAGATCTTTTTGACAACATCGAAAGTACTGTTACAAAACAACTTAGAAAAGAAATAGCATAATTATTCTGCAGACAAATCCCAGTAATTGGCATCTTCTTGTTTTTCAGTGGGTTTGGATAAGCTCTTCCATTCTTTGAATGAGCGAACATATAATTTTGCATTTGGAAGTCCAACTGACTTTAAAGCATAGTATGCCAAACCAGAAAGAGTTCCAACGCTTCCACAATAAGTAATAATTTCTGAATCCCCAGAAATGCCCCTGTTATCTAGGAGTCTTTTCATGTCTTCCTTTGGACGCAGTATTTTGTCTTGTGATGATAGCGTACGATATGGAAGACTCAGTGCTCCTGGAATATGTTGTTCAAGATAGTTTAGTCGTTCTCGGTTATCCACCAAAATTACTCCTTCTTTTTCTTTTGCAGATTCCAAGTAATCTGATGTTGCCAGAATTTCTGGTTTTAGGTTAATAGAGTGCTCCTTACTTTGAATATCTGGAACTAGATTATCGTTTTCTAATCCGATGGATTTCCATTTGCTATAAGTGGTCTCAAGTAAGGAAACATCTGAATGGCCAAGATACTCCAATGTCCACGCTACCCTTGATGCAAGTGCTCCAAAGGTATCATCATAGACAACTACAGATGTTTCATCATCAATTCCCATTGAATTTACAAGCTTCAAAACACGTTCAGGACTATCGTCAGAAAGTAGTTTTGCCAAGGGTAAATTTACAGCCGTAGGAATATGGTTTTGCTTATAGTCTTCTTCTCTTCGGACATCTATTACCCTTACACTTTTGTCTCTAATTTCAGATCTTAAGGATTCAATGTCAGTTGTTGTTTTTACAACTTTTTCTTGACTCAAGCTGCACATTCACCTTTACCTGTTTTGGTATGGTAGCTAGTATCACTTCCAAAGTCTGCATAAAAATCAGGATCCACAGTTATTGATGGAGGCAGGATAAGCGGTGTCAAGAGTTTTTTGAGGTCATCAATTGATTTTATTTCTGAATCATCTACGCCACTTACAACTCTATGAATCCAAGTTTTTAGATCATCATCAGGCTTTTTATTTTTTTTGAATAGTTCAATAATTTTTAAAATTACTGGAATTACCCGTTTTGCAGGAACTCTAATGGAGCTAACACCAAGCATCGTTTCACCATCAGACCTTCCCCCTAACTGCATCATATAGTTTGGATACGTGTCTTTTTCGAATCTAGCTCCACCTCCAAAGAATCCAATTGTAGCTATACCATGTTGTCCACATGAATTTGGGCATCCACTAATCTTAATTGAAGAATCACGTAAATCATCATCTTCATCTAACTTTAACTCTAAGAATTTTCTTTGAATTTCTTTTGAAAGTCTATGTGAATTAGTTAAGGCCAAGTTACAAGATGTGGTTCCGGAGCATCCAATAGGCGCAGTCATAGTCAAGGCGCCTGATTTGGCAAGACCCACTTGCAATAATTTAGAGTAAAGTTGTGGCAAGTCATCATCATGAACATATCTTAAGGAAATGTTTTGAGTGAACCCACAGCGTCCAAGACCTTCAGATGAAAAGTCCTGAATTATTTCAGATAGCGCATGTAATTGATTAGAAGTAATATCTCCAGCCTCCAGAGTAATGAAAACCGAATAATACCCTTCCTGCTTTTGTTTGAAGGAATTTCCTTTTAACCATCTTGCATAACCATCTGGAATAGAAGAACCACTTTCATCAGAGATTTTTACAGGTCTTTTAATTTCAATTGGAGTATCATCCACATTTAGTTTAGTAACTACAGATTGTGTTGCCCTTACGATTGCTCTTTCTTTTAGTACCAAATTTTGGAATTTTTCCCACCCCATATCATTAACTAGGTAATGCATTCTGTTTCTTGCCAAGTTTTTTCTATCACCTAATCTATCAAAAATTCTTACAACAGCAATAGAAGTATACAAAAGATCCTCCTCTGGAGTGAATTCTTCTAATTGATGACCAACAAAGGATCTGTTTCCCAGTCCACCTCCAAGAAATATCTTAAATCCCTTTTGAGTAGAACCATCTTGTTGTCTGACTTGTGGGATTAATCCAACATCAACCATCCTCACCATTCCGTGTTTTTCACAGCATGTGAAATTAAACTTGAATTTTCTAGGCAAGTTTTGAGCCATTGGATTTCGCAAAAAGAATCTTGCCGTTGCAAGTGCATACGGTGTTGAATCAAATTCTTCATCAGGACACACTCCAGACAGTGGACTACACATGACGTTCCTTACACTGTTTCCACATGCTTCTCTTGATGTGAGACCAACTTCTGCTAAACCTCTAAAAATTTCTGAAACATCTTCTAGAACTACCCAATGTAGTTGAATATTTTCTCTTGTAGAAAAATGTGCACTACCAATAGAGAACTGCTCACTTAGTTGAGATAATTTTTCAAGTTGATGTGGATATACTTCTCCTGCTGGAAATTTTACTCTGACCATTGCATAGTCATCTGCTAATCGGGTACCATAAGCTCCATGCTGTAATCTAAAACGCCGAAAACTATCGGCATCATATTTTCCTTGACGATAAAGTTTTACCGCATTTGCAAAATAATCAGCCTCTTGTGACCTTGCCCAATTTATTTTTCCTTTTCTGGATTTTGGTCGTGACTGCTTGAGATTAGATATTGTCAATACAAATCAATGTCGTTGATTTCGGTTATAAATTTTTGATATAGGAAATTTTTGTATGGAAAGTTCCAATTTCATACACAATTTTTCATCCTTAAAATAATTTGGAATATGTGAATAGTTAGGACATACTAATCCGTTAATTTACGTAGACCTTTCTAGCTCTTTTATGCCTATTTTGTGGACGTAATTATATTTTAAATGTTCATCCTTCCCAAAAAATAATTTCAAAA
>JAUWQG010000066.1 GCA_030611185.1 Nitrososphaerota archaeon | reverse complement strand
TGTTGTTAAGAGAAAGACAATCAGAAGAAAATAGGCTCAAAAATTACCTAATTTAACGAATTTATGTCTTGAATTGCCACAGTATTCATGAGTGAATTAGATTTGTTGCTATCAAAAGCATGTGGTGAAATTTCTCAAAATTTGCTATTGATCAAAGAGCCTACCAAACAGCAAATCAAAGATGAAATTAGAATAATTTGCAGAAAATATTCTTTAAGCAGAATGCCCAAAAGTCACGAAATTCTTTCATCGGTGAAAGGAGATGATTTTTCAAAATTAAAAAAAGTATTACTTAAAAAACCAATCAAAACAGCATCAGGAGTTGCAGTGGTAGCATTAATGCCAAAACCATATGCATGTCCTCATGGAAGATGTACATATTGTCCAGGAGGAATTGAGTTTAATTCTCCAAACAGCTACACCGGAAAGGAACCATCAACACTAAATGCCATTGAAAATGAATATGATCCAAAATTACAAATTACAACAAAAATTGATAAATTAATTGCCTATGGACATGATCCATCAAAAATGGAGATTGTTGTTGTTGGAGGAACATTTCTTTTCATGCCAAAAAATTATCAAGAAAATTTTATCAAATCTTGTTTTGATGCATTAAATGGATTTGACTCCAAAAATCTTCAAGAAGCAAAATCAAACAATGAACATGCAAAAATTAGAAATGTTGGATTTACGATTGAAACAAAACCAGATTTTTGTAAAGAAGATCATGTAGATTGGATGTTAGATTATGGAATAACAAGAATTGAGATTGGTGTTCAGTCATTACAAGAAAGAGTTTACGAAATTGTCAATCGAGGCCATAATTATAATGATGTAATAGAATCATTTCAAATTTCAAAAGATGCTGGCTTTAAAATCGTAGCTCATATGATGCCAGGTCTACCTTCAGTTACACCTGCTGAAGATATTTCTGATTTCAAAAAATTATTTGATGATCCACAACTCAAACCAGATATGTTGAAGATTTACCCATCTTTGGTTTTGGAAAATACCCCTCTTTATGAGGACTATAAGCAAGGCAAGTATTCGCCATATTCAGATGCAGATTTAATCAATGTGCTCACAGAAGTGAAGAAAAATGTCCCAAAATGGGTAAGAATCATGAGAGTTATGAGAGAAATTGGCCCCAAGGAGATTATTGCAGGACCTAAATCTGGAAACCTCAGACAAATTGTTCATCAAAATCTTGCAAAACAAGGTGCAGCATGCAAATGCATTAGATGTAGAGAAGCAGGGTTAAAGAAAAATCCCGAAGGCCAATCTTTGAGCCTTGATAGAATTAATTATGAATCATCTGGTGGGGAAGAGGTTTTCTTATCGTACGAGGATGCCGATGAATCAATTTATGGATTTTTACGTTTAAGAAAGCCTAGCAGTCTAGCACATAGAAAAGAAGTTGGTACTGATTCTTGCATTGTAAGAGAATTGCATGTGTATGGTAAATCACTGAAACTTGGTCAAAAGGGAGAAAATGAAATTCAACATTCAGGATTAGGAAAAAACCTAATGAAAGAAGCTGAAAAAATATCTAAAGAAGAGTTTGATGCAAAAAAGCTGCTTGTAATTAGTGCCGTAGGTACAAGAGAGTACTATCAAAAATTAGGGTATTCGTTATATGGGCCCTACATGAGTAAACCATTGAATTAGTGAAAAGAAATGTCAGAAACAAAAACAATAGGAAAAGGAATTTGGATTGACAAGTTAGCTCAAGAATTATTAGACCGAGAAAAAGTACTTGGGAGAAATTTAGATTTAATTAAAGTTGAAAGCGGTCTTGGGGCTTCAGGAATTCCACATATTGGAAGTCTAGGAGATGCAGTAAGAGCATACGGAGTTAAACTTGCTTTGGAAAATTTTGGATATAAATCAGAGTTAATTGCGTATTCAGATGATCTTGACGGTTTACGAAAAATTCCAGAAGGATTTCCAGATTCATTAGAAGAGCACATTGCAAAACCAGTATCACTTATCCCAGACCCTTTTGGATGTCACGAATCTTATGGAATGCATATGAGCAGTATACTTTTGGACGGATTAGATAAGGTTGGAGTAAAATATGAGTTTAGAAGAGCAGTTGATACCTACAAACAAGGTTTGCTAAAGGAGCAGATTCACACAATTTTACAAAACAGTTCAAAGATAGGAGATAAGATATCCGAACTCGTAGGACAAGATAAATTTCAAAAATATTTGCCTTATTTTCCAGTGTGCGCAAATTGTAGCAGACTATACACTGCAGAATCAACTGAATACCTTCCAGATGAAAGGAAGGTTTTGTACAAGTGTCATGATACCGAAATAGGCTCCAAAATAGTCAAAGGATGCAATCATGATGGGGAGGCCGACATTACAAAAGATTTAGGAAAATTAGCTTGGAAGGTGGAATTTGCCGCAAGATGGGCTGCATTTGATATTCGATTTGAGGCATATGGAAAAGACATCATGGACTCTGTTAAAGTAAATGACTGGGTGGCAGATGAAATTCTAAATTATCCTCACCCACATCATGTCAAATACGAAATGTTCTTAGACAAAGGTGGAAAGAAGATTTCAAAATCCCTGGGCAATGTAATTACTGCACAAAAATGGTTAGAATTTGGAAATACAAAATCAATCTTACTTTTACTTTACAAAAGAATTACGGGGGCAAGAGAACTAGGGTTTGAAGATATTCCATCTCTTATGAACGAGTATAATGAGTTAGAAGATATTTACTTTGGAAGAATCAAAGTAGACAATCAAGCGAAGCTTATAAAATCAAACGGGTTGTTTGAATACGTTAATTTGCTAAACCCTCCAAAGGAATCAAGTACACATGTCAATTTCAGACTTTTAATTGAATTATCAAAAATATTCAAAGAAGACAGAATCCAAAGAGTAATGAAGAAACTTTTGGATTACGGAGTAATAAAAAACGAACAGCCAGAAATTGAAAAACTAATTGAACTGGCAGGGAACTTTGCAGACGAATTTGATCAACAAGAAAAAATAGAAATTGACCTGGATGAATTAGCAAAAAAATCACTCAAAGAATTAACAAATGCGCTTAATTCGGAGGAAGAACCAGAAGATATTCAAAATACGATTTATCAAATTGCAAAATCAAATGATGTCCAACCAAAAGATTTCTTTAGAATATTATATCAGATAATTTTGGGCACATCAAGAGGGCCAAAAATTGGACCATTTATTTCAGATATTGGAAGAAAGAAAGTTGCCAAAACAATTTCAGAATACGTTTAGTAAAACCATGGCACATAACCAACACAACAAATCACGAAATAGTGGAGGATTTGCATTAATCATACTAGGGGCACTTTTGCTATTTTTGGCGCCAAACATCCACCCTACAGACCCAATACTAGGCACACTGGCCTTAATTGGAGGGATAGTAATCGGGAGTCTCGGATTTTACCTAAAATTTATTCGCAATAAAGAAAAGAAAGTCTAAAGAAACGTTCATCTTTTGGAAAAAATTGTGAGGCAATAATGGGATTATTTGGAAAGAAACAAGGAGTTGAAGAGGCAACTACAATTGAGAAAAGCGAAGAGGTAATCCTAAAAGAAGAACTAGAAGAAGAAGTAGAAAATTTACAAAAAGAATTCAGAGCAAAACAACAAGAGATTAAAGAAAATGAGCGAAAATTACAGTCAGTAAAAGAAGAGTATGATTCTACAGTCACCAGCCTTATGGAAATAAAAAAAGAAACAAATCAGAAAAAATTGGAACTTGATGTAGTTAAACGGGAATACAAAGATACCAAGCAAAAAATTGAAGGTATAGATGAACAGTATCAAAAAAATCAGAAACTAATCTCAGAATTAGAAAAAACTGAATCCAATCTAAAAAATGCTAAAGAAAATTTGGAACAATTAAAAAATAAAGATATAGAAATAAAAGAAAAGATTTCAGAAGGCCAGTCCATTTTACATGAAATAAAGTCACAAGGAATTCAGACTCAAAAAGAATTAGAAGGAATTACATCTAGATTGTACAATGCAAAGCAAGAGTTGGGAAATTCGGGCAACACAGGTGTTTTTACAGATAAGGAGAAAGATTTCATCAAAGATCAAATTAGTGGAAAACAAGATGCAAAAGGAATTATTGAAGCTGCAAGCGTAGTTACAGCGTCCTTAAAATCAAAATTAAACATGGCTCAAAAAGAACTCGAAACGGTTCAGCAACTATTAGAAAAAGAACGTAAAGAACACATCATCACTAAAGAAAAGCTAAAAAAAAATTCAAGATAAAGAGTTTAAAAATAAATCATAAATCTAGAAAATATTTTTTCCATTTATCTTTCATCTCTACCTCAGAGACCCCTAGGTCATAGAGAGGAGATGTAACTTCCAGAATTTCACTTACCTCAACTAGTACAATTGCACCGATAGGACTTTTGATTCCATTTTCCCTATAGTGATTTAAAATGGCCTCATACACCTGCCCATTTTTGATAATAGTGCCTTGCCCTTTGAACCTAAACCCTTTTCTCAATAATGGATCAACTACATTAATCTCCAAGTTTGGATTTGTTTCTAAATTCTTCATTGTGTTTGGAGAGCGAATGTCTGCAAATGCCATAGTGCTCTCATCCCACGCAATTATGGTTCCCTTTGGAGAAAGATTTGGAGTACCATTTGCTGAAACAGTTGCTACATAGCCTAATTTTTGTCCGTTCAAAAATATTTTTACAGACTCGGAAATTTTATTCATCATTAACAATTAGAGATCATAATTATAATTTTTAAGATCATCTGAAAAAGTCTTCAGCATACATCGAGAAAAAGAAGAAACCTATACCGCCACCAATTATTCCAATCCACGCTCCTACTTGCTGTATTTTTGACACTAACATTAGTCATGTAATACACATTATTGAATCTACTCTACAGTATTTTAGGATCGGCAAGGATCATGTTGCTTTCCAATATGTTTTGCCATATCAATTACATTGCTTCCAAAATTTTTCTCACAAAATGGACATCGAAATTCATATTGGTTTGACACAATAGTTGTTAAAACAAACATTATTTAAAAAATTCTAGATGCAATACTATCCATAAATCATACAGTGTTCACATTCACAATTTTTAATTTGCTTGGTTTTTGCAAGGCATTTCTTATGCTGACCTGCTTGACATTGAACACATACCTCATCCAAGTTTTCTACATCTGTGTATTTTTTTGATTGATCAAAACCAAAACCACCATCTTGAGGACCGACCATATTACCTCTAAATCAAAGGAGTATTTCTACTTCACTGAATTGCTAGTTTTCTAAAAATCAAGATATTTTTTATTTTTCTTTTTTCTCACTAGATTCGGGCTTGTCCCAGAGATGCATGGTGCCACGTATCATAAAAGAGCCTACAATAATTGCGACAATTCCGCCTACAATGAACATGAAAAATCCCCCTATACTCCTGATTCCAGCCAACAGTTCTCTTAGGACATCTTTGTAATTA
>JAUWQG010000013.1 GCA_030611185.1 Nitrososphaerota archaeon | reverse complement strand
TCAGGATTTTCTGATTTGAGTTTTTCCCAATCGGCTAGAAAATTTTTAAGACCTATGTCTGTTAGAGGATGTTTTAGCATTTTATCCAAAACGGCAGGTGGCAAAGTAACAACATCTGCACCAATTTTTGCTGCATCTACTACATGTAAAGGATGTCTTATGCTTGCAACAAGAATTTGAGTTCCAAAACTATAATTTGAAAAAATGGTTTTAATTTCTTTGATTAACTGCATTCCATCTTGTCCAATATCATCTAATCTGCCAATAAAGGGACTGACATATTTTGCTCCAGCTTTTGCTGCAAGTACTGCTTGATTTGATGAAAAAATTAATGTTACATTAACTGGGATGCCTTCTGCCGTAAGAGATTTACATGCTTTTAATCCATCTGGAGTCATGGGAACTTTAACTACAACGTTATCACCATAGTTACGCAAGTTTCTACCTTCATCGAGCATTCCAGAATATTCAGTGCTTAAAACTTCTAAACTCACATCACCTTTGATAATTTTTGTAATTTCTGCCATGCCATCTTTTGGATTACCGCCCTCTTTTGACATTAAAGATGGATTAGTTGTGATACCATCTAACAATCCCATATCATTAAATTTTCTAATAGATTCTAAATTTGCAGTGTCAAGAAATATTTTCATAATTTTTTACTCCTTATCTCCTTGACTTGTTTTACCATATTAAAAGATGTTATTCCGTGCTTTTCCAAAAGTAATGAAATTTCATTATCACGGGCAGATTCGCCAAACATATCTTGAGCACCTATTCGTTTTATTGGAACAGGGTATCTCTCTGAAACAGATTCTGCAACTGCAGATCCCATACCACCTAAAATATTGTGCTCCTCAGATGTTACAATACATCCAGTCTCTCTTGCTGCTTTTTCTAAAAGATCACCATCTATTGGTTTAACGGAAAACATGTCCAATACTCTACAAGAAATTCCTTCCTGTTGTAATGTTTCAGCAGCCTCAAGTGCCATTCTTACTGTAATGCCGCATGCTGCAATAGTACAGTCAGAGCCATCTCGAAGAGTGATCCCTTTGCCTATTTGAAATTCTTGGGAGTTGGAATGAACTATCGGTGTTTTTGATCTGGCCATTCTCATATAGAATGGCCCATATTCATTTGCCATCAATCTGACTAGTTTTGAGACAGTAATAGTATCAGCAGGTATGAAGACGCGGAAATTTGGAATTACCCTCATTATTGCAATGTCCTCAATTTGCTGATGTGAACCACCATCAGGACCAACAGATAGACCTCCATGTGAAACTACTAATTTTACATTAAGGCCTTTTTTTCCAGGTGGAGAAGGATATGCAATCCCATTTCTAATTTGGTCCACTGCTCTTCCAGGTAAAAATATTGCATATGTGCTTGCAAAGGAAATTTTTCCTGAGACTGCCAATCCTGCAGATACTGAAACCAAGTTTGCCTCAGCTATTCCAACATTGAAGAATCTGTCTGGGAATTCTTTTCCAAATCCTGAGGTTTTAAGAGAGTCAGTAGTATCTGCACCTAAAACTACAACTTTTTGATTTTCTCTTCCAAGTTCAATCAGAGTCTTTACATACTCTGTTCTCATGTCACCCATTTCTGGTGGATTCAAATCAAATTTTCCTCCTTGGCTATTTTTATAAGCTGATCTTTCTTTTTTCCAACAATATGCAAGCCAATCCATTTGTTGGCAAGTTCAGATCCTCCTAAATGATGAGCTTTTTCAATCAAAATCCTTCTTCTTGATTGCAGGACTTGTTCTCTAAATTCCCGAATTGCTGCGCGCACATCAGTTTGTCCAATGATTGCACTACCTCCCACAAATGCTCTTGCTCCATCTTCAAAACAAGATCCAATATTCTCCAGGTTAACGCCTCCATCAGCCTCAATATATCCCGTAAATTTACGCTCATTTAAGATGGAACTTAGTTTAGCCATTTTTTCATGTGTTTCAGGAATATATTTCTGACCAGATTTTCCAGGTACGACAGACATTACAATGATCTGATCAAGTGTTGGTAAGAATTTGTAAGACCATTCAGGAAGATCAGTGTCTGGATTTATTGCAAGTCCTACACCGACTTGGTTTTGTTTTAACAAATCATGAATTTCACCAAAACTTGATTCATCGCAAACTTCAGCGTGAACCGTAATAATGTCACTTCCTGCCTCAACATAGTCTTTTACATGTTTTACTGGCTCTGAAATCATCAGATGTGAATCAAATGGAATGACAGTCAAAGGTCTTAATTCTTTGATTTTATTATGATCAAAAGTTTTTGTTGGGACGAATTGACCATCCATTACATCAAGATGAATATAGTCAGCCCTGCCATTGACGCACCGTTTAACTTCATTTTCTAAATTTGTCATATCACCTGCAATTATTGATGGTGCAATCATGAATTGGGAATCAAGTTCTAAATTTATCAGAGGGACGATATCAGAATCTGGGGCTTTTCCATGCCACTGTGGATTATCCTCCATATGTTCAACGGCCTTTCCTTTAATGGTCCTACAAATAACCATTGTAGGAACTCCCTTTGTGGCATTAGCTTTTGCAATAGCTGAATTGAGTTGTTCAATTCTATGGCCATCAATTTCAATTACATTCCAACCAAAAGACCTCCATTTGTCACCGGTTTTCCATCTTGATGCATCTTTCCACATTTCTGAAATGTTATCACCCTCCAAGTTTTTGTCTAATGGCATTACTTTTTCAGTGTAAGAATCTTGTTGGATAAAATTTCTATCTAAAAATGCTGTTAAATTATCTAATTTGTATTTTGAAGCAGTCATGGCAGCTTCCCAAACCTGCCCTTCATCAGATTCTCCATCACCAATAATTGTGTAAATATGATGATTCTTGTTGTCAATTTTGGCAGCAAGTGCAATCCCAATAGAATAGGATAATCCAGTACCCAAGGAGCCTCCACAAAATTCTACACCAGGACATTTCAAATCAGGATGACCTTGAAGTTTACTTCCAAATTTCCTGAGAGTTTCAAGTTCAGTTTCAGGAAAATAACCAGCTACTGCCATATTTGAAAACAATCCAGGTGCTGCGTGTCCCTTTGAGAGAACCAATCGATCTCTATCTTCCCATGAAGGATTACTAGGATCAAATTTCAAATGTTTGTAAAATAGGCAACCTAAAATTTCAGCCATAGAAAATGAGCCTCCAGGATGGCCTGATCCAGCTAAATTAGTTGATTTTATAACAAGTTTTCTTGCTCGCAAAATATTCTTCTTTATTTGATAATAATTAAGACCCATTAGTAATTCAAATTCTTAATAATTTTAATAAAAATCTACTTCTGCAAAATTTTAATCTGATCGAGTATACGGTATATTGTGGACATTAAAGAAAATTTTCCAATCATAGTATATGATGATCTCTGTTATCTATGTACGAAATTTGCAAAAATAGTTAATTTCTTGGCAAGAGGAAATCTTACAATTATTGGCCATTATTCTAATCAGGGAGAAAGTATTAGAAATGAAATATTAGATGATTCTGCACTAGAAATGTTTTGGTTAATTGATGAAAAAACTGCCTATGGGGGCAGAGCTGCAATATTTCCTTTATTTCGTGCAATTATTACCTCAAAAAATAAAAAAGCAATCAATATAAAATTTGAAAGTGATTGCAAACAAGAATGTAAAACAGTAAAATCTGTTTTTATTAGATCTGCAAGCCTGTTATCAAATAGCAAAAAAATAGAATTAAAGTAAATCTAAATAATACTTGAAAACTCAGTTTTTCGTAATGAAGGTAAAAATTGAAAATTCTAATTCATCCAAGAAAAAAACAGAGATGTTATGTGGGTTTGTTTTAGAGGGTTCAGATAAAATATTAGGATTAAATAAAATAAACTCAAAAATTGCTGATTCAATTAAACAATCACTGAAAGACAACAATGGTGAAATGGGTAAAGTTACAATAGTACCAACCAATAAAAAAATTCTTGCAAAAAGAATTCTACTAGCAGGAATTGGAAAAAAAGAAAAAATAACAAATGATACAATTAGATTTGTTTCAGGAAAAATTGCTCAAAAAGCAAGTGAATTAAAATTAAAGGAATTTTCCATAATTACTCCTCCAAGTTACCTAATTGAGCCTGTTTCAGCTGTTTCTCAAATAACAGAAGGCTGTAAAATGTCATTATACAAATTTGATAAATTCAAATCAAAACAAGAGACCTCAACTCCTGATCTGTCTATTCTTGTTTCAAATTCAAATAAAATTTCCAAAGCTATTAAAAATTCAGAAATTATTTCTGATGGAGTTATTTATACCAAAAGTGTTGCAAACTTACCACCTAACGAATGTACACCTTCAACGTTGGCAACCTTTTCCAAGAATATTGCAAAAAAGAACAAAATGAAATGTACAGTATTTTCAAAAAATGAACTTGAGAAAAAAGGATTTGGAGGAATCACAGCAGTTGGAAAAGGTAGTAAAAATGAACCTAAACTAATAGTATTAGAACATCATGGTCGACGAAGTAATGAAAAACCAATTGTATTAGTTGGCAAAGCTGTGACTTTTGATACTGGTGGAATTTCCTTAAAACCTGGCGAAAAAATGGACGAAATGAAATTTGACAAATGTGGTGGATGTACAGTTTTAGGAATTATGAAAGCTGTATCAGAATTAAAATTACCAGTGAATGTTGTTGGAATAATTCCATCTGTTGAAAATATGCCAGGAGGGGAATCATATAGACCAGGAGACATCATAAAACTGTACAACGGAAAAACTGCTGAAATACTAAACACCGATGCAGAAGGAAGATTGATTTTGGCAGATGCGTTAGCCTATGGCGAAAAACAATATTCACCAAAGGCAATAATTTACTTTGCTACATTAACTGGTGCATGTATTGTTGCATTAGGTACCAATGTGGCTGCAATAGTTTCAAACAATGATAGATTAACACATAAAATCAAAGAATCTTCAAAGAGGACCACCGAAGAAGTATGGGAGCTTCCTCTAAATGACGACTATATGGATATGGTAAAATCAGATGTAGCAGATATGAAAAATATTGGAATTGGAAGGGCAGCAGGCACAATTACGGCTGCTGCATTTTTGAGAAATGCGATTGAAGAAACTCCCTGGACCCACATAGACATTGCAGGAGTTGCATGGACACAAGGGGCAACAAAATCCAAACCATACAATCCAAAAGGAGCTACAGGTTTTGGTGTGCGATTAATTTTAGATTACCTTCAGAAAATCTAGATTTTTTTGTTTTAGTTTTATTATCAAATTTGAAAATTAATTGGCATATTATTATAGAAAAAATCTGTTAATCAATTATGGCTGAAGAGAAGGCATGTGATTGTAATGATGTACACCATACAGGTCATGATTACATACATTACAAACATGTTGGCGATCAATGTATTCATCCTGATGGCCATATTCATAAAATTGGAGAGATAAAATGACAGTTGAAAATGCAATAATGAGATTAAATGATCTAATCATGGAGAGAGAGGAATTAACAAAATTAATTGGAAAAGAAATGAAATATGAAATTTCAGATTCTGCAAAAAATAGTGTAATTGCAACTGTGGATTTTTTAACTGACGAGGTAGCGACTCTCAAAGAAATTTTAAAAGAATTGGATTAATAGCCTCGGCTGTTTCGATCTGGTTTGTCTGTGTTTGGATTTCTAAAACCATGTTTTTCCATCATGTGATTTAAAAATCTAATATCATCTGAGAATTCTTGTCCACAAACACTACAGTTGGCCATTTGATTGAATGTGAAAAATTAGATATTAATAGATTGATTAAATTGAAAATGCCAGCACTGTTGCTTCCCAAGAGCTCTCGCATCTTAGTAGCACAACAGCGACATTAGGTTTGACTTCCAAGTTCGGAATGGGATTGGGTCGCACCCTAACGCTATGGCCGGCTTGTTCATTTTAATCAAATTCTTATCTATTAAGGTAACGACGGCATTTTGAGAGGTATAAAGCAAGGATTTACCGAAATATGACATGACTCACAGAGTTGGGGTACTTGACAGGGAACTGTGCCAGCCTAAAAAATGTGGATTAGAATGCATAAAGTATTGTCCGGTAAACAAGTCTGGAGCAGATTGTATTGTTCTAAGTGAGGAATCAAAAAAAGCACAAATTGATGAGGATATTTGTAATGGTTGCGGAATTTGTGTTAAGGTATGTCCGTTTGATGCAATCACCATTGTAAATCTGGCAAGTGAATTAGCAACTGACAAAATTCATCAATATGGTCCAAATTCCTTTAGACTCTACAGATTACCAACTCCAAAGAAAGGAAAAGTGGTTGGTTTGCTTGGAAGAAACGGAATGGGTAAAAGTACGGTTGTAAATATTTTATCAGGTAATCTCAAACCAAATTTGGGAAGATATGAAAATCCTCCTGAATGGGATGAGATTTTAAAATATTATAGTGGAACAGAATTAAAAGGACATTTTGAAAAAATTAAAGATAAACAAATTCGCGCATCAATTAAACCTCAACAGATTCAACATCTAGCACAATCCTTTGATGGAACAGGAAAAGAACTAATTGAAAAATATGATGAAAGAGGAATTTCTAGACAACTTGTAAAAGAACTTGGATTGGAGAATTCTATGGAGCAAAATCTCAAAGAACTCAGTGGTGGTGAATTGCAAAGATTAGCAATAGCTACTGTTGCATCAAAAGATACTGACTTTTATTTTTTTGATGAACCGTCATCGTACAACGATGTATTTCAGAGAACAAGTGTTGCAAGAGTAATTCAAAGTTTAGCAAAGCTTGGAAAAAGTGTGATGGTTGTTGAACATGATTTAACACTTCTTGATTTTCTAAGTGATTTTATCGAGGTGCTTTATGGAGAACCTACTGCATATGGAATTGTTTCAAATGTATTATCTACTAAAGTAGGAATTAACGTATTTCTTGAGGGTTACCTTCCAACTGAAAATGTTAGATTTAGAGATAAAAAATTCTCTTTTGATGTATCCTCCTCTTCTACTGAAGAATTTCAAGCAGGAAGTGAACTTATTACATATCCACAGCTTGAAAAAAAATTCTCATCATTTTCTTTAACTGTTGAGCCTGGCCAGGTTAGAAAAGGAGAGGTTCTAGGCATAATGGGCGCCAATGCACTTGGCAAAACAACCATGATGAAGATGATTGCAGGAGCAATCAAGCCAGATACAGGTAAGGTTGACAAGAAAACAAAGATTGCCTACAAACCACAATATCTGGAAAACGATATTGATGTGGAAGTTATTGCAGTATTAGATAAGGCAAATGAATCACCTATTGAAGGAAGTCAAGAAGAAGAGCAGATTGTTGATCCGTTAAAAATTAAAAAACTTTACAACAAATCAGTAAAAAATTTGTCCGGAGGGGAATTGCAAAAAGTGGCAGTTGTCTCCTGCCTTTTACAAAAAGTAGATCTTTATGCGTTAGATGAACCGTCTGCATTTTTAGATGTAGAAGATAGAATTGCAGTCGCAAAATTTTTACAAAAATTTGTTCGCTCCTTTGGAAAATCAGCCATAGTAATTGATCACGATATTCAACTAATGGATTTAGTATCTGACTCTATGGTTATTTTTGAGGGAGAATCAGGATTAAAAGGACATGCTACTTCCCCTATGCCTAAATCCCAAGCAATGAACCAATTCCTAAAATCGCTTGACATGACATTTAGGCGAGATGAGAGAACTCTGAGACCTCGTGTAAATAAATTAGAAAGTAGATTAGACAAAGATCAAAAGGTTTCAGGTAATTTCTACTACAAGATTTGACCCGAATGCTGAAAAAAGCATTGGAAGGTATTCTTTCATCTCAAGAAAGTGAAGAATTAATTTCAGCCTTTGATCAAATAGGAAATATCATAATAGTTAGAATACCGGATTTACTTTTACCAAAGAAAAAATTGATTGGTGAGGCTTTACTAAAAGAAGTAAAAATTTCAAAAAGTGTATTTTATCAGGCATCTCCAGTTGAAGGAGATTTTCGAACTAGAAACCTAGAGATTCTTGCTGGTGAAGATAGAACTGAAACAGAATACAAGGAATTTGGATGTAGATTTGCAGTTGATGTTGCAAATGCCTTTTTTTCTCCTCGGTTATCTACTGAAAGAGAACGAATTGCAAATTTAATACAAAATGGGGAAACCATGGTCAACATGTTTGCAGGAGTAGGAATGTTTTCAATTATGGCTGCAAAAAAGAAAAAATGTACAGTTTACAGCATAGATATCAACCCAATTGCCTCAAAACTTTGTGAAAAAAATATTGAATTAAACAATCTTGCAGGAAAAGTCATATCAATTAATGGAGATACATCCAAGATTATTGATGCAGAATTACAAAATATAGCAGATAGAACACTTATGCTGCTTCCTGAAAAATCAGATGAATTTTTGGATTCTGCAATTAAAACCACAAAAGATGGGGGAACAATTCACTATTATTCCCATATTCATGCAGACAAAAAATCAGATGCAGGAAAATTGTCTGAAAAGCATTATCTTGATGTGACTCCAGTCAAATCAGAGATTCTGGCATCAAAAATTGTAAGACCTGTAGGACCTAGATATTACCAAACAGTCGTTGATGTAAAAATTTCAAAGTAATCTAGCCATCAGATGAAATAGTTGCAGATGTGGGTTTTGTTGTTGCCATTACATAACCAGTCCAAGCAATTACTCCAAGAATCCCTCCTGTAATCATTAAGATTGATAGTTGTAAAACTATTGGACTCCATTCAGATAACATCAATAGATATGCGTAAACAAAGAACGCTGCAATACACAAAATAAAAATTGTAATTCCTGTTCCTTTACGTTTGTCCATCGCGATAAAATTAGTTGTGAGATATTTATTGGTTTGAACTATTTATCAAATTCAATTGCCATAAGATATGCATCCTCTCCATCACGATAATATGTATTAAGTTGTTGTTTAATTATAAAACCTAATTTTTCATATAATCGTACGGCCTCAGTGTTACTGCATCTTACTTCAAGGTAAAATTCATCACATTTTTTTAGTTTAATTCCATTAGTAGATTCTTCAACTATTGCTTTTCCAATTCCTCTTTTTCGATATTCTTCAAGGACAGCAATGGAGACTACATGTCCTTTTTTTACAAATCCCAATTTTTTAAAATTAGAAAATCCATATTCTGTTTTGCACATAACATAACCTACATGTTTTCCATTAATTTCTGCAACAATAAATGCCTCTGGAACTTCTGCAAGTAAGCTTTCATAGAAATAATCAGAATAATGCTCAGGAAGGGTTTTTAGATTTATTTCCATTATAGGTATTAGATCGCTAGGATCTGCTCGACGGATTATACAGTCATCTACCTGCCTAAGAATAACTTGCATAGATATTGTAATCAACTATTGATATTTAATTTTATGAGAAAGTATTTTTATGATATTACAAAAATCCATCGCACAGCCATATGAATACAAGGCATTTTTTTGTTGATTTACAAATGGTCCTTCTAAAAATTACTTGTCTTTAAGGCAATAGCCACAGAATTGTTTTGATTTCATCTAAAATTTGGCTAAAATTTTTAAAGTTGGGGTTTTTTAGAAACTAATCATTGACTAAAAAGCATTTTAACTGAAAGATATGGAATGGATGTGAAATGAGTGATCCTAATACTGAAGATGTTATATCTCTAGTTAATTCTATGTTTACTGTTAGTAAATTTACTAAAGAACCATATTCATTAGAATTTCAAATTGAGGATCAGGATTTTAAATCAAAATTTGAGGAATTAGCAAGAAGGTTACAGGATCTTAATTATTTAGGCAAGCTTGAAAAAATGGAAAATAAAAATTACATTATCATCCAAAAATTTCCTTCAAGGAAGAAGCGAAAATGGTTGGGTTCACCGTGGGTTCCCAGAGTATTGTTTACTGTTGTAGTTGTTTTTGTAATGATGGATGGATTTTACAGAACCCAAGGAGTGAATGCAATAGAAAATATCAACATAGGTAAACCTGGAGAAATGGCAATAATTTACACTGTGTCACTATTGGGTATTCTTGGTATTCATGAATTGGGACACATGATTGCAGCTAAAATTCACAGATTAAAGACCACTTGGCCCTATTTCATTCCAGGAATACCAGTATTTGGATTTCTTCCAACTTTTGGTGCATTAATTGTACCCAAAGGACCAATGATCAGCCGAAAAATATTATTCGATATTGCTATAGCTGGACCTATTGCAGGATTAGTTATTGCAATAATTGTATCAGTTTATGGTGCATACACAGCTCCTGTGATAGAACCCGATATTGCACTTCAGTTACATGAACAAAATGACTTGATAGAATTCTCTTTTGGGGAACCGTTGTTTTTGCAAGGATCCCTTGCTCTATTTGGTAAAGGTGGATCTGATAATGAGGTAATACTTACTCCTATTTTATGGGCAGCATGGATTGGATTTTTTATCACATTTCTGAATCTAATGCCAGCATGGCAATTGGATGGAGGTCACATGGCAAGAACCTTTTTTGGTGCAAAATGGCATAAATACAGTACTTATGCAAGTTTGGGAATTCTAGCAATAATTGGTTTTGAGTTTGCTGCAATAATGATCTACTTCTTAAGCAGAAGGGGTTTGAGTGCATGTCCTCTCGATGATATTTCGCCAATATCAAAAAATAGAAAATTAGCTTATCTTGGAATTATTGTTTTAGCAGTTTTATGTATACCAATTCCAGAAAATATCTGTATGCCATTTTCCAGAGGTCTTTGTATTTTTTAATCTAGATCATCGAATTAATGTTCTAGCACCATCTAATACAACTGCAACTTTTTGTCTTGCTCCTTGAGTTTTCAGGATATAATCCATCGAATCTTTAATTCCAGATAGTGTAATTAGATTTAGTTTCTTTGCATAAAATTCTGGAAGAATTGAAACTAAACCAATTTGGAAATTCTTTTGAATTTCAGTTAGGAATAGTAAATCCTCCATACCAGCAATGTAATGTGTTGGATTTTGAAGTTTTTCCAGAGGAAATCTACCTTCAATGTATTGTTGTATTGCATCTGAGCCTAGACCTGCTTTACATTCTGCAACCAGTATCGCCAGACCATCATTTCGTATGGCCTTTGAGCAATTCCAAAGAGATGATAGAGATTTGCTTAGAGTATCATTACTAGAATCTTTTCCAGTACTGATTATCATTGATTTTTGTTTTTCAATATCTTTAATGGCAAAAGATTCCAAAGTTTTGCTAAGAGAAAGAGTTTCTGAAGGATGGCCAATTGAAAAATCTACAATACCTTTAGAATTTGCGACAATTTCGATTCCTTGAATTTCAAAGTTGTTTGAGAATTTTTTTGCTTCCTCAAGACTTTCTGTAGGCTGTCCTGGAGTAGGAAAATTACCCTTTCTTTTAGCATATGCTGAAAGCATATGATCCTGTCCAAATTTTTTGATTAATCTAGTAGAGATTGTTTCATATCCAAATAATCCATCAAATTCCATTTCTCCCATGAACACCAGATTAGAGTTTGAAAGTTCATTGTTATCAAATTCATTAATGGAGCTGCCTTCAGGCATACCTGCTCTTACTTGATTCATAATTTTTTTCTCAGCTAAAACGTTGGGAAATGGAAGTGATTTTTGCTCACATAGTGTAAATAATGAGGAGATGATTTTTTGAATGGATTTTGAATTATGTAAAACCACTAAATCTATAGACTTTGATAGATCAAGGGAATTTAGCTTTTCATTAATTGCTGAATCCTCTAATATTGTGCCATCAGAATCAATTTTTTGCTCTAAATTCTCTGCCCTAATGTCTAAAACAACATCAGTAATACCATAATTCAACCAGATTTCAGGCATAGTATTACATCCAATACAAACCAAAATAAATCCAGTGTAGTTAATTTTGGTATGGATTTTGTAAAAGAGTTTTCAACCTTTTTACATGAAAATAAAATAATTAGATTCGGAGATTTTACTTTGGCAAGTGGAAAGAAAAGCTCCTATTACGTAGATTTAAGATTAGTTCCAAGCTATCCCCACCAATTTCGCAAGATGGTAAAATATCTCCAAAATGAAATAATCAAAGAGATTGGACTCGACAAGTTTGACGCCATAGTCTCTGTTCCAACTGGAGGTTTAGTTATTGCCTCAGCACTAGCAATAGAAACCGTAAAACCGTTAATCTATGTTAGAAGCAAACCCAAAGACTATGGAACATCCAAATCTGTTGAAGGGAAAATCCAAGAAGGGATGAAAGTAGTAATGATAGATGATGTTGCAACAACGGGAGGGTCAGTAGTAAATGGCATAAAATCTCTAAAGGAAGAAAAAATCAAAGTTGAAGATGCATATGTAATTGTAAATAGAATGGAAGGAGCAGATGAGGCCCTTAAAGAAGAGGGAGTTACACTGCATTCAATTACAAATGTAATGCAAATCACCAAATCTTTGCATGAGCAAAATCTTGTGGGAGATGATGTATTGCAAAAAGTCCAAGAACAGATAAACATAAAATAATTATTGGCAGCTCAGACAAATGCCTTCAAATCACCATTCAGATATAACTCTGATTCTTCATTGCAGCCAGTAAATTTTATCTTTAGTTATTTTAAAACTAATGGAATTAGTATGATGATTCGATGCTGCAAACTTCAACGCAGTTATCGGTGCACGCTACATTTGGAAAATCTGGGTCATGCCTGCATGCAGATGCACATTCATTGTATACTCCACCCAATAGTGAGCATTGTAATGGAGTTTCTAGGAGAGTGCATTCTTTGTACTCTGCTATCCATTTTCCTTGATAAGAATAGCATAGATCTCTTGACAAGTTATCTGTAGCAGGTAATCCAAGACGCAATACTGCCCATCCTCTAAAAAGTAATTTGTTTTCAGTCTCATCAGTAACACATGCGGCTCGCATTAGATTGTATTTGTAAACAGGATGTTTTCCTTCATTGCACTTTACATTAATTAGAGCAACACCTGACTTGATTTGTTTTAGTGGAGATAATTGGTTGAAATTCTCTTTGTTATTTTTTTGAACATCTAAAACAGTAACAGAAATCACATCACCTCTTTGCTCTAAAATTGGAATCCATGTAATATCTATCTGAGCAGTAATTTCATTTTCTTGTGGATTAGAAACAACGTTTACAGCATTAGAAAATGACAAAAATTTCAAAACATAGCTCTGAAGATAACGTATTTCTTTTGCCTTTTTTGCCTGATCAGGATTTTCTGATTCTCCTACCATCTTTATGATTACAGTTACTCTTTTGCCCGTAAACAAAACGTCATTGTATTTATCGGCAAATGTAGCGGCAGTAAATGCCGTATCTGAATTTAATTTTGATGAAGGTGTTGTGGAATCAGCACTACTAAATGGGATTACATGAATAATTCCCATAAATAGAATTAGAGGAATAAATACAAAAATAATTAATTTCATACCAAGACACCTGTTAAATCAGATTTAAAAGATTAGCACTAAACATTCATCCCAAAAAATAATTTCAAAGTTCAAGTTCAAATCGTATAAGTTTCGATAAATTTTATTTTAATATTCAGATTCAACTCTACAGAATTCAGCCATTATTTTGGGAGGAGTTAATCTAAGATTTTTGGTAATGTAATTGTAAAAGTAGTAGGATTATTTTTTACGTATATTGTCCCCCCATGTGCTTCTATTATTGCTTTGACACTTGCAAGCCCAAGGCCAGTTCCTTCCATTTTAGTGCTAAATAATGGATCAAAGATTTTATCAATAATTTTTGAATCTATTCCTTCACCTGAATCCTCGATTGTGATACTATACTGTGAATCTTTTTCTTTTATTGAGACTGTGATTTTCCCATTTTTATCACCAATTATCTGTATAGAATTTAAAATAAGATTAGAAAATGCACTTTCCATCATTATTTTATCAACATTTGCATTAAACGAACAGTCTGAAACATCAATTGAGATATTTGCTGGAACTTGTATACTGTCAATGACATTATCTATCAAAACTTTAATGTTGACTTGTTCTTTTTTAATTGGACTTTTTCTCAAAAAGTCTAATACATCTTTTACTTGATGTGAAATTCTAGAGATATTTTTATCAATTGTTTCAAAATATGGTTTTAGTTTTTCATCTGAATTTTTTCTAGAGACCAGATCTGCTGACAATTTTATATTGTTTAATGGATTTCGTATATCATGTGCAATTCTTGCAGATAATTCCCCTATTATTGAGAATTTTTGTAACTCTTCACGTTTCAAGAATTGTTTTTTGATGAAATAAAATGAAATGAGTGAGATGGATCCAGTTACACCGATTAATATGTAAACTATGTACTCTGCACTAAGTAAAATAGACTGAGGTTTTGAATAGATTTTTTCTAATGGTATTGAAAGAATAATTGTAAAAATTTGCTCGTCATTTAAGAAAATAGGTTGCATAAAAGTGAGTTTCTCATCCCCATCAAATTCAGAAATAAAAGATACGTCATCTCCAGAAAATGATTTTCTCATCAATTCATTAATTTTGTTATCCGAACCATCAATATTTAATTGAGATTGAATTTTTTTCTCAAACACATTTTCACCAATTAATTCAGGAACAGAATGTTTTACAATTTGTTGTTCCTTGTCTATGATTGTCAGTACATCTGAAGAAAGACCATAAGTGTCATCAAATTTTTGAAAAAAACTTGATGGATTTATGATTACAACAATTGATCCTATCAATTTACCATATTCATCAAATACAGGATATGTTGATGTAATACGTGAATAGTTATCAAGACCCAAAAACACCTCAGAGATCAGAGGTTTCTGTTTTTTATTGAATTCTTTTACAAATTTTAGTTCTGATGTATCTTGACCTACAAATTCTTCAGTAAGTGTTCCATTTTTGACACGAATTTTAATGACATTATCATTATCGAGAATACTTAGAGCAAAAATACCCATCCTAGATTCTATGTCAGAATATGTATCTAAGGCTAATTCAGATATATCTATAGAAGAATCATAGGAATTATGTTGAACATATAATGCAAGTTTTTTTTGTTTTTCTAAAATAATAACAAATTCATTAGATATTAAATGAGAATTGTGTTTTGTCATGGTTTCACCATGTATTTTTTGATCATTCACTAATTCAGATCTAATTTTGTCTCGAGCATCACTTTCAACCAAATTGAAAAGAAGAAAAACAATAATGAAACTAGTAATAATTATGCCATACATTATTTTACCAAATAACATAATGTAAATTTGAATACTATAAGATAAAGTTCATCTTTCATTTCTCACTCAAGTTGCAAAAGAGCTATTTTAGATCTGAATCTATTGAGTTTCGATTCACTTTAGTTCCAAATTTAATTCCAAAAATAATTTCAAAAGGTTCAAATCGATAAAGGCTTGAACCGTTTTTGGGAACAAAAATGAATCTGATAAGTTTCAGAATATTTTGTTGTTGTATTTAGATTCAATTTAGGCATGATAAATTTTTTTTTGAATAATTGTTTCCAGAATTTTGATTTTATGAATTTTTTACAAAAGACCATGA
>JAUWQG010000006.1 GCA_030611185.1 Nitrososphaerota archaeon | reverse complement strand
GGAGTTGATTCAAAAATTGATTTGTATCTTTCAATATCAAACAAACCTAACTTTTCAAAGATAGAGAAAAAACTAAAAGCAAACCCCAAAGGATTCATGACACAAGTTATCCAAACTGTTGAACAAGTTGAAAATCTTGTAGATAACCTCAAAGGATACACAGTGATTCCAATTATTTTGTATCCTTCAGAAAAAAATGAGGTGTCGGCAAAATTTCTTAATTTAGACCTAGCAAAATACAGAGAAAACTTTGATGACTTTCTAAATCAAGTTCATCAAATTACAGGCGATGTGTTAATCACATCTCCAAGTGATTTTTCTGGATTGAGGCAATATTTAGAAAAAAAATCTGTTTAAAGTACAAAGTATTCTGCATCGGGGTGATGCACAACAATTGCAGCAGTAGATTGTTCTGGTATTATCTGTCCTGAATCAGTAAGCGTCATTCCAAATTTGTCAGGGCTCAAAAGTTTCCATACGAGCTTGTGTTGTGCGACATCTGGGCAACTTGGATACCCCCAACTGTAACGTAATCCGCCTTTATCTTGAATAGAGAGTTCTGATTTTATTTTTTTATTAACCCATGCTGCCATTCCTTCGGCAAATTCTACTGCCAGTCCATGCAAATAGTATGCATCTGTATACTTGTCTTCTTTGTTCCATTGTTCAATAATGTCAGCTACTTTGTTACCCACAGTTACTGCTTGAAATGCAACAATGTCTTTTTTTCCAAAGTAATCTGCAAGGCACAAATGTTTGGGTTTGGTAGATCTTGGTAAATCAAAAATTAATTGCTCACCAGCAGGATGATCAATAATTAATTTCTCACCCTCACTATGACAATTAAAGTAACCATAAACTACACTTGGTTCAAAAAGATTTTCAACTTTAATTCTCTTTTTCCATTCTTGAAATAGTTTTTCATGTTCTTTTTCCTGATCTTGTCCTGCTTTTCCTCTTAGACCCCAAGATAATTTGAAAAGAGATTTTTTATCTATCATGCTCCAAACCTCGTTTACGTCAATTTTTGTAGAATCCAGATGAATTGGAATGTTTATCCTGGGAGGAATTGGGGCAGCGACAGGAACTACATCACTTCTAGGAATTTTTGAATTAGATGTAGTAGTAGGAGTAGTATCTTTCCAATTTTCTACTTTTTCTTTCCATTGCTGTAAAAGAATATCTTTTTCATCAGATACAATTTTGTCCATTGTTTTAAGACCTTCAAACATTGTGTTGCAATAAAATACACCAGATTCATAGAGGCCATCTTGTTTTGCAATTCTATTGATATAGTTGGTGTTAATTGCAGCTCCTCCACATAAAATTGGAATATTCATGTTGTTTTTTCTTGCATGCTCAACAAAGAATTGCATCTGCTTGGATGTAGATACTAAAAGTGCGGACAAACCAATAGCATCAGGCTTTACCTCGTCAATTTTTTCTAGAAATTTTTGTAGAGGAACTTGTTTTCCTAAATCAAATACAGTATAGCCATTGTTTTGAAAAATTGTCTTAACCAAATTCTTGCCAATATCATGAACATCACCATAAACGGTTCCAAGTACAAGCTTTCCTTTAGTGGTTCCTTCCTCTTGGAGAAGATACTTTTCTAGTTCACCTACAGCTGCCTTCATACATTCAGCAGATTTTAGAACAAATGGTAGGATTAATTCACCAGAACCAAATTTATCACCAACTTCTTTCATTGCAGGAAGCAAGTCTTCATTTAGAGTTCTAATAGCACCATCATGA
Organism: Nitrososphaerota archaeon; assembly: GCA_030611185.1. GTDB lineage: Archaea > Thermoproteota > Nitrososphaeria > Nitrososphaerales > Nitrosopumilaceae > Nitrosomaritimum. The sequence goes on along the minus strand of JAUWQG010000006.1, from coordinate 21,696 downwards.
GTAATTTCCTTGGAAGCATCAATGGACAAGACATTTTCCGTATCGCTTACAACTTGAACACTATCTAATTTTTCGGCAATAGCAGATACGACATCATTTTTGATTCCAGCTTTAAGCCTGTTTACAATTCTAAAATTAGCTCGCTTACTTGCAGGCCAGGAAGGATCAACATCAACTTTTTTTGAAGCTGTACCTGTTTTAGAGCCAGCTTTTTCAAAGTAGGTAATTAATTCAGATAGTGCGTCAGGATGAGAGTTAAAAATTAAATCTTCTGCAAGTTTCCTCTCTTTTTCATCAATTTCACCGTAAGGGACAATCTCTTTGGCATTAACAATCGCAGTATCCAATCCTGTTTTTACTGTGTGGTACAAAAATACTGAATTTAGAATTTTACGAGCATATGAAGAAAGTCCAAAGCTAATGTTGCTTAGTCCTAAAGTTGTAAAGGAATTAGGGAATCTTTCTTTTACAAGTCTAATTCCCTCTAGAGTATTTTTTCCTGCATCTAAGAATTCGTCTTCTCCTGTTGCCAAAGTAAATGTTAGTACATCAAAGATAAATTGTTCTTCTTTTAGTCCATATTTTTTTCCTGTCTCATAAAGTAGCTCTGCAGTTTCAACTTTTTCTTGCGGTGTTTTTGCCATTCCTTTGGGTCCAATACATAATGCGATTGCAGGAAGCCCATACTTTGCCATTATTGGTGCCAGTTTTTCAAATCTACTGCCATCACCTTCAAGATTAATGGAGTTAATTATTGGCCTTCCAGGAATTTGAGTAACAGCTGACTCTATAACATCAGGATCAGTTGAATCAATTACAAGTGGAGCATCAATCTCCAAGCTTAGTCGTTTTACCAAATTTAACATGAATTGTTTTTCATCAGAACGTTCAGTTGTTGCAACACAGACATCAAGACAATGAGCACCATCTTCAGTTTGTGCTCTTGCCAAATCAAGTAGGCCATCATAATCATCTGCTAAGACAAGCTGCTTTGCTTTCCTTGAACCCTGGGTGTTGATTCTCTCCCCGATGATTAGTGGGGGAGGTAACTGTTTTAGGTCAATTGCCTTTAGTGCAGAACTTACTCTAGGAGTACTCAACATGATAAGAAGATAGCAGTTTTTCTAAATACTTAACCCTTGGTAGAGTGAGCTTTTTCGTCAATTACTTTTCTTAGAGCAGAGACGTGTTCAGGATTTGTCCCGCAACACCCGCCAATTATTCTCACTTTTTTATACTGTGTAAGGAAATCACCCAATGCCTCACCCATCTTCTCAGGAGTCATTTTGTAAACTGCTTGACCTCCTTGATTTTCAGGCATACCAGCATTTGGAACTACTAGCAAATTATGCTCATTTTGTTCATCAAGCCATCTCACACTTGGTGTCATTTCAATAGGACCAGTGGAGCAGTTCAAACCAAACACATCGATTCCCATGTCAGACACTGTAGTGTAAGCTGCTTGAATGTTTGTTCCAAGTAACATCTTTCCATATTGATCCAAAGTAGTGTTTGCAATTATTGGAACTTTTTTTCCAGTTTTTTTTATTGCATTGTGACATGCTTCAATTACTAATTTTACTTCCAAAATATCTTGACTGGTTTCAATTAACAATGCATCAACACCTCCAAGAATAAGCCCTTCGGCTTGTAGTTCAAATGCCTCTCTTATTTCATCAAGTGGTTTTTGTCCCAAGTCCGGATCATTTGAGCTTGGAAGATATCCTGATGGACCCATTGAACCTATCACATATCTTGATTTGTTAGGATATTCTAAACAAACTTCAGATGCAAGTTGTGCAATTTTTTTGTTAAATTCTATTGTTTGATCTCCAAAACCATACTCATCTAACTTTATTTTGTTAGAGCCAAAAGAATTTGTTTCAATGCAATCAGATCCTGCATCCAAATAATTTCTATGAATTTGTTTAATCCATTCTGGATGTGTAACTACTAATCCATCATTGAATCCATCTTGATTGTTTGGAAAGTCTTCAGGTTTTGGGTTAAATTTTTGAATCTCAGTTCCCATTGCACCATCAAATAGTAAAACTCTATTTTTTATTGCATCAAGAAATAATTCTTTTTCAGTCAAACAAATTTCAAAGTAAAATTACTCGGTTTAACTCTTTTGAGACCATACGTATGTTGAAATTAGGTTAGGTTGTATTTTACGTACATTTATGCAACAGTTTCAGATTAACAATTTAGTTCGCAGTGCCACCTTTTTCCAGCATGCAGGCATATCAATTCTATTTGTCTTTATGCCCATTATTGCAAGGGGAGTCACCGAATCAATTTTTGAGATTGGATTAATCGTCGCCTCCTTTAGTTTTGCCCAAATTTTATCTGAAATTTACTTTGGTAGGCACTCAGACAAGAAGGGAACAAGACTTCAATTCATAAAAATTGGATTTGTTGGCTGTGCTGTCACCTTTGGCTTGCATTATTTTGCAGATGACATTACTTTGTTGTTTTTGGCAAGAATTGGAGCAGGAATTTTCAGTGGAATAATGATTCCAGCAATGATTGCTTATGCATATGAATCAAACAATGAAAAGAGAAAAGTTGCAACAGTAATTTCATTTCACGCGTTAGGATGGATGGCAGGAATCATAGCTGCTGGAATTGTAAATGATGTCAAGATGATATTCATTGTAAGCTCTGGGTTTTTTGTCATAGGCTTTTTAATTTCCACTAGACTTCCAAATGTTGTTTCAAAAAAAGAGTTGGAACCTGGAACTACAAAAAGAGTTATTCTGAAAAACAAGTTTCTTTTCTTGTCTCTGTTACTTCGCCATATTGGAGCAGCATCTGTTTGGACAATTTTTCCAATTATGTTGATGGAGCAATTGGGAGCTGAGCTTTATCAAATATCAATTGTATACATCTCAAACACACTGGCTGCTTTTATTTTGATGAATTTGATGGCAACTAAAATTAAGATGTCAAATGTTACAAAATTCAAGATTGGGGTTGGCATGACTACTTTTGTCTTTGTTGGTTTATCCTTTGTTACTGATTGGTGGATGGCAATGCCATTTATGGCACTGGTTGGCGGAACGTGGGCATTTTTGTTCATTGGTGGAAATTTTCACTTGATGGAGAACAATCCTCGTTCCACATCTACCGGAATTTTCAGCTCTACTCTCTCAATTGCAACAGTAATAGGACCAGTAACAGCTGGCGCTATTGCATTTGCATTTGATTATGTTTCTGTGATGTATTTTGCAATAGCAATTATTGTTTGTGCTTTTGCGGTTTCATTAAAAATTAAAAATGAAAATTAAACTAGCGCAATCCCCATCTGGACATTACCTTATTCTCAATCTTTTTGAAGATAAATCCGTCAACTGCCATGCCTATCAACATGATTACCAACATAATTGCAATAACTTGAGAAACATCATTTAGCTGCCTACCTACATTTAGTAAAAATCCTAAACCTAGGAATGAAAATAACAATTCAGCACCAATTACTCCTCTCCAGGCAAATGCCCATCCTTGCTTAAATCCAGTAATCATGTATGGAAATGCAGCTGGGATAAGCACGTTTGTGGTTAGCTGAGTTCCTTTTGCCCCCATATTGCGAGCAGCCTCCACATAGTGAGGGTCAATGTTTTTGACGCCAGTATAGGTGTTAATCGTTACTGCAAATATTGCACCAATAGCTGTCACAAAGATAATTCCGCCATCAGTTAATCCAAACCAAAGTATTGCCAAAGGAACCCATGCGATTGATGGGATTGATTGCAATCCCAAAACCAAAGAACCAATTGTTTGGTTTACAGTCTCTACTCTTGCCATAAAAATTCCCAACACAACTCCACCTACAATTGCAATTCCAAGTCCCACTGCCAGTCGCATAATACTAGTTGCAATTCCAAAAAACAAACTACCATCAGCTGCCATATACACCAAGTCTTCCCCAACTTCATATGGAGATGGGAAGATGTTATTTGGCCAAACATCTGACATGGATATTGCTTGCCAAACTAATACAAGGATAGTAAAAAAGACAATTTTTTTAGCTAGAACATTTTTTTTCATTAAATCACTTTATTTTTTTTACCTCTGGTCGAAGTTCTGATAATATTTCCTGCTGAAGACCTAAAAGATTCTCATCTTCGGTGAGTCTAGGTCGTTTAAAATCAATGGATATTTGTTTTTTAATTTTAGAAGGTCTGTTGCTAAACACTGCAACTTTTGTTCCAAGAACTACAGCTTCTGCCACGTTATGTGTAACAAACAAAATTGTTTTTTTGGTCTTCTCCCAAATTAGCTGCATCTCAACTAATAGCAAGTCTCTTGTCTGTGCATCAAGTGCTGCAAATGGCTCATCCATCAATAACACATCAGGATCCATGACAAGAGCTCGAGCTATCGCCACTCTTTGTTTCATTCCAGTTGAAAGCTGATAGGTAAAAAAGTCTGCAAATTTTGTAAGCTGCATCATATCCAAGTATCTCTTTGAGATTTGAGATCGTTCTTCCTTTGGAATTCCTGCCATCTTTAGACCAAACTCTACATTATCCTGAACTCTCAACCATGGAAACAGCGCGCCTTCCTGAAACACCATAATTCTCTCAGGGCCAGTAGTCGTGACTGGTTTTCCATCAAATATTACCTGTCCTTCATCAGGGGACTCCAAGCCTGCAATAATTCTCAAAAATGTAGATTTTCCACATCCAGAAGGTCCCACTAGACATACAAAGTCACCATCCTCAACTTTGAGGTCCACGCCACCCAAAGCCATCAAATTGTGGCTTTCGTGTTTGAAGTATTTTACAATGCCTTTAGTCTCAAGTTTTGCCATCGTTATTTAGTCTCCTCAACTGATTCATTTGAAGCTATGTCAAAAAATATCCCATCCAAGCTGAATCCATCTCGCCCAAGATAACCAAGTGAATCTGCTCGTTGTGCAAATGTGTAAATGGAGTCATCAACCGAGTCTGTTGTAATCTCCAAGTTAACTAGTGCCTCATCAACGACACTGTCGGATAATGTTTGTCCCATAGTGTTTTGCATGAATTCATTAAAGATTATTCTAGTTTCTAATGGATTATCATTTATCCAGTTTGCTGTTTGCTGATGTGATTCTAACCACTTTGTAACAACTTCAGGATTTGCCGTAATATACTCTTGTCTTCCAATTAATAAAACGGATGCAAATTTGTTTTTTGGCCAAAGTTCTTCTTCATAGAATAATCGTTTTCCATCAAGCTCTTGTACTAGGATTGTTGCCCATGGTTCTGGAACCCATGCAGCAGCAATTTCTCCTTTGGTAAATAATGTGTAGATATCAGGATTTGGAATATTCAAAACAACTACAGACCCACCTTTCTCATAGGGTTTTAGTCCGTTCTCAGAAAGATAATTTCGCAAAGATACGTCCTGCGTATTTCCAATTTGTGGAGCTGCAATTCTTTTTCCAGCAAAGTCATCAGCAGAATTTATTTGAGAATTGGGATGCACAATAAAACTTGCACCACCACTTGCAGCTCCAGATAAAATCACAACATCGTGTTTTTCAGATTTTAAAAATCCGTTAATTGCAGGGCCAGGTCCTACATAGGCAATGTCAATTGATTTGGCAAACAAAGACTCTATTACTTGCGGTCCGCTATCAAACAATTTTGTTTCAATATTAGTTGAATTTCCGAGGTCGCTCTCAAACGTCCCTCTCTCCATACCTACAACTGGAATGGCATGTCCAATGTTAGGAAAAAATGCAACCCTGAGTGTATCTCCGCTTGCTTCCCTGCTGGAATCAAAACTTATTCCTATAACAATCACTACTAGAATTACGCCTATACCAATCAAGAATATCGATCGCATTTTCATAAAACAGCGTTATATTTGACGGATAAAAAATCATCTAATTTTAGCTCAAGCTAGCCAAAAGATTTCAGCACGTATTTTTGGATATTTTTTGCATCACAAAAGATAAATTCGAAATTACGTCCGAAAAGGTGTTTTATGACTCAAAAAGGAATTTTAGCATTTTCAGGAGGGCTGGACACTTCAGTTGTCGTAAAGTACCTTCAAGATGAGCATGACATGGATGTAATTACAGTAACAGTGGATGTAGGTCAAGGTGATGATCATAAAAAAATTTCAGCCAAAGCAAAAAAGCTTGGAGTAAAAAAACACTACAACATTGATGCAAAAAAAGAGTTTGCTGAAAAATTTATTTTCCCATCCATAAAGGCAAATGCACTTTATCAGAAAAAATATTGTCTGGCAACTGCACTTGCAAGACCGCTAATTGCAGAAAAAGTTTTAGAGATCGCAAAAAAAGAAAAAGTTACGGCACTAGCTCACGGGTGTTCAGGTAAAGGAAATGATCAAGTAAGATTTGACATCACGCTTCGTTCAGGATCAGACCTTCCAATTATTGCACCAATTAGAGATAAAAATTTGGATAGGGAAACAGAACTAAAGTTTGCAGATAAACACGGAATACAAATTGATACTGTAGCAAAAAAATTTAGTATTGATCAAAACTTGTGGGGACGTGCAATTGAAGGAGGAGTTTTAGAAAATCCATACAACGAACCGCCAGAGGATGCATTCATCTGGGTTAAAACAAAAAACTTGCCGGACAAACCAACATACTTGGAAATTACATTTGAAAAGGGAGTTCCTGTTTCAGTTGATGGAAAAAAACTTGAAGCCGTAAAACTAATTGAATACATAAACAAAAAAGCAGGAGCAGTAGGTGTTGGAATTGTAGACCACATAGAAGACAGAGTGGTTGGAATCAAATCCCGTGAAGTCTATGAGACTCCAGCAGCTACGTGTTTAATTGAAGCACATCAGGATTTAGAAAAAATGGTTCACACAAAGCACCAAAACAAGTTCAAGTCGCTTATTGATGATGAATGGGCATATCTAGTGTATTCTGGATTATGGCAGGATCCCCTCAAAGAAGACCTTGATGGCTTTATAGAGGCATCACAAAAGCCTGTTTCTGGAACTGTAAAGCTAAAGATGTTCAAAGGAAGTATCCGAGTAGTTGGAAGAAAATCTGCAAATTCTCTTTACAGTCAAAAAATTGCAACATACGGCACAGACTCAACTTTTGATCAAAGATTAGCAAAAGGATTCGTAGAATTGTGGGGAATGCAGACAACAGAAGCTAATAAATTACAAAAGAAGAGGTCAACAAAAACATGAACTGCCCAGAATGTGATGCAACTCTAAACATCCCAGATGACGCCTCAGTAGGAGAGATTATCTCCTGTCCTGATTGTGGAGCAGACTTTGAAATCGCAAGTAAAGACGGTTCAAATGTTGTTCTAAAACAAGCAGAAAGTGTAGGCGAAGACTGGGGAGAGTAATGTCAAAAGTCTGTATTGTCTTTGATCGTCTAAGGTCAGAAGAGAAGATGCTGCAAAAAGAAGCATCCGAACTTGGATGTGATACAAACATGCTTGATGCCAAAATCACCCAAATTAACACTGACAGTAAAAGAGAAGATTACGATCTTGGAGATGTTGTGCTTGAACGATGTGTGAGTTATTTTAGGGGCCTGCACTTTACTGCAAGCCTAGAGTTTATGGATGTTCCAACAATTAACACCCATGATGTTGCAAATATTTGTGGAAACAAGATGATGATGACGTTAGGTTTGAAAAAACACAACATTCCAACTCCAAAGACATACTTTTCGTTTTCAAGTGAAAGTGCACAGGAGAATTTAGAAAAAGTAGGATATCCGCTTGTCATTAAACCTGTTATTGGAAGTTGGGGAAGAGGCGTGATGCCTCTAAAGGACAAAGACACTGCCGAAGCTGTTATGGAGATTAGAGACATTAATGATGGCCCACATGATAGAATATACTACCTTCAAGAACTAATTCAAAGACCGCCACGTGATATCAGAGTGATAACTGTGGGCGATGAGCCAATAGCTGCCATGTACAGAAAATCCTCAGATGGTTTTAAGACAAACATAGCCCTTGGAGCAGACCCTGAACTTTGCGAAATTACAAAAGAGATGGAAGATCTTGCAGTAAAAGCCTCAAAGGCAATGGGTGGAGGTATTTTAGGGATTGACATGATGGAAGATGAAAAGAAAGGACTGGTGGTTCACGAGGTCAACAATACAGTAGAGTTTAAGGGACTAGCAAGGGTCGCAAAAAAAAATATCCCAAAAACTATGGTAGAATATGCCCTAGATTACATTAGGAAATAAATTATACTTCATTACGAGGAGATTTATCATGAAAGTAGGAGTAGTTGGCGCATCAGGTTATGTGGGTGGAGAGACTCTTCGTTTACTTGTAAACCATCCAGATGTTGAGATCGCCATAGTCACATCACGACAGCATGTCGGAGAGTACCTTCACAGAGTTCAGCCAAGCTTGAAGGGATTTACAGACCTTACTTTCTCTGAGCTAGATTACGATAAAATATCAGACCAGTGTGACGTGGTATTTACTGCAGTTCCACACGGAACAGCAACTGAAATTGTCAAGGCCCTATACGATAGGGGAATTAAGGTTATTGATTTGAGTGCAGATTACAGGTTGCATAAACCTGAAGATTACGATAAATGGTACGGATGGGAGCACCCACATCCAGACTACTTGAAAAAATCTGTTTTTGGAGTTCCAGAATTGCACAGAGAACAAATCAAAAACGCACAACTCGTTTCTTGTCCTGGATGCATGGCAGTAACATCAATGCTGGCACTTGCACCCTTAATTCGAAATGATCTAATTGACATTGAGCATATAATAGTTGATTCTAAGATTGGTTCATCTGGAGCAGGTTCAGGATCTGGGACTGCTCATGCAATGAGAGCTGGAGTAATCAGACCATACAAACCTGCAAAACACAGACATACAGGTGAGATTGAGCAAGAGCTAAGCGAAATCGCTGGAAGAAAAATTCGCGTTTCAATGAGTCCACATGCAGTAGATGTAGTTCGAGGGATTTTGTGTACCAATCATACCTTCATGAAAAAAGACCTTGAAGAAAAAGAATTGTGGAAGATTTATCGTCAAGCTTATGGTGAAGAAAAATTCATCCGACTAATTCGTGACAAAAAAGGTTTGTACAAATTTCCAGATCCAAAGTTTGTGGTTGGTTCAAACTTTTGCGATATTGGATTTGATTTGGATGAGGATAATCACAGATTGATTGCATTGTCTGCTTCTGATAACTTGATGAAGGGGGCTGCAGGATCTGCTGTTCAAAACATGAATATAATGTGTGGATTTGATGAAATGGACGGCCTGAGATACACACCATTGACTCCAGTATAGAAATGATCACAATTAAAATCGGTGGAAGTGTAGTAGATAATTTGCATCCATCGACAATTTTAGATATTAAAAAAATTGTAGAGTCAGAGGGGGTAATCATAGTTCACGGTGGTGGAAAAGAAGTAACCAAAGTATGCGAGCAGTTAGGAAAGGAGCCAAAGTTTGTGACATCACCTAGCGGAATAAAAAGCAGATTTACCGATAAGGAAACTGCAGAGATTTTTACAATGGTGATGGCAGGGCGAATAAACAAAGCAATAGTTCAGATGCTTCAAAAAAATGGAATTAATGCCATAGGACTTTCAGGAGTTGATGGTAAAATAATCCAAGCAGAAAGAAAGAAAAAATTGCTTATCATAAACGAAAAGGGGCGAAAGCAGGCAATTGATGGCGGATATACAGGAAAAATAAAGGAAATCAATTCGAGTTTAATCAAATCCCTGCTTGATCTAGGCTTGACTCCAGTTATTTCCCCTATTGCAATCAGCGAAGAGTCCGACTTTCTTAATGTAGACGGAGATAGAGCAGCAGCATACATTGCAGGAAAGGTTGGAACAGATAAGGTGCTTTTTATCACAAATGTCGATGGGCTTTTGATGGATGATAAACTTGTAACTAAACTTACACTTGCTGAAGCCAAAGAGATTAGGCCGAAAATAGGCCCAGGAATGGAGAAGAAGATTCTCGCATCAACTGAAGCCCTAGATATGGGAGTAAAGGAGGCGTTGATTGCAAATGGTCAAAAAGAAAATCCTATATCCTCTGCAATTTCCCATGATAACTGTACGGTGATTCAACATGAGTGAAGATCAATTTATGGGAAATTTGTATCAGAGGTTTCCAGTTACTATTGAGAAAGGAAAAGGATCTCACGTGTGGGATGTAAATGGGAAAGAGTACATTGACTGCATGGGGGGATACGGAGTTGCTCTTGTGGGACATCAAAACGAGCGAGTTGTAAATGCAATCAAAGAACAGGTTGACAAAATTATTACAGTTCACAGCTCGCTGTACAACAAAACTCGAGAAGATTTTCTTAAATTACTAATTGGACTTGCACCCAAAGGTCTAACGCAAGTTCATCTAAACAACAGTGGTGCAGAAGCAGTAGAAGCTGCAATGAAATTTGCAAGAAAGTTTACAGGTAAAAAGGGAATGGTTGCAATGAAGGGATCCTATCATGGAAAATCCTTTGGAGCTTTATCCTTAACTTTTAATCCTAAATACAAAAAGGCGTTTCAACCCCTGGTTGAAAAAGTTTCTTTTGCATCTTACGGGGACATAGGATCCCTACGTGAAGTGGTGGATGATGACACTGCATTTGTGATACTAGAACCAATTCAAGGTGAAAGCGGAATTATCGTTCCACCAGATGGGTTTTTGCAAGATGTTAGAAAGCTGTGTGATGAGAAAGGAATTCTTCTAATTTTTGACGAAATACAAGCAGGGCTGGGGAGAACAGGACGATTATGGGCTTGTGAGCACTGGGATACTTCACCTGACATCATGTGCCTTGCAAAAGGAATTGCAGGAGGAGTTCCAATGGGAGCCACATTGGTAAGACCAGATATTTTAGCAGTCATCAGCAAAGGGGAACACTCCTCAACTTTTGGTGGTAACCCGCTAGCATGTGCTGCAGGAATTGCAGCTCTAAAAGCTCTCACTGAAGACGGGCTGGTAGAAAACTCTGAAAAGATGGGAAAAATTTTCAGAGAAGGATTAGAAAAACTAAAGGAAAAACATTCTATCATCAGAGAGATCAGAGGAAAGGGGTTGATGATTGGAGTTGAGATGAAGTTTGAGGTTAGAGATATTTTGATGAACTTGATTAAAGAAGGTGTTTTGATGTTATACTCTGGAAGAAACATCCTAAGAATTCTTCCACCATTAGTAATATCCGAAGAAGACATAACAAAGGTTTTACAAAGCTTGGATTCTGTACTTAGTGAAGAGGAAAAGAAAAGAAATGATCAAGGATAAAGTAGACCAAAAGATAATCGAATACCTAAAGGAAAATTCTAGAGAATCGTTTGTAGATATTGGTAAAAAGCTAAAACTGTCAGAATCAGCAGTTAGACGAAGAGTGAAAAACCTTGTAGATAGCAAAACCATTAAAAGATTCACCTTGGAGATGGGAGAGGAGAATGTAACTAGTGCAATAGTTCTAGTATCAGTTGATTCTGCAACTGAGACATCAAAGGTTTCTCTAAAGCTTGCAAAGCTTGAAGGTGTAAAGACAGTTTACGAAATAACAGGACAGTATGACATTACAACTATAATCAGTGCAACAAATATCTCAGAGATTAACAACAGCATTGATGCCTTAAGAAAGATTTCAGGCGTGATTGATACAAATACAGTAATAATTTTACGAAAAATAATTTAATGCGACATTCGGTTTAAAAATTTGATATCTTGCCAAAATAGGATCGTTTTTGTAGAATTTCAACGAACATAGTACGAATATGTTTATATGTTCAATTCAGGTCAGCGATTTCTGTAATGAAGGATCCGAATTACTATGCAGATTTGTACAACTCGTATGAAAAAAACCCAAAGAAGATCAGAGTGCTAGACAGCACTCTAAGAGAAGGAGAACAGCACCCAGGAGTTTCATTTACCAACAAGCAGAGAATCCAAATTGCTTGGATGTTAGATTATTTTGGAGTAGACCAAATTGAAATATCCCCAATTGTTTCAGCTGATCACAAAGAAGCAGTTAAGACAATTATCAAACAAGGATTAAAAGCAGACATTGTATCTCACGGACGAGCTCTCAAAGAAGACATCGATGTTTCACTTAGCTGCGATGCAAAGTGGTGTGCAGCTTATCTTGGTATTTCAGATATTCACCTAAAGGACAAGCTCCGCATAACACGAGAGCAAGCAATGGAAAGAGCTGTGGGAACAGTAGAGTATGCAAAGTCTCATGGATTAAAAATTAGATTTACAGTAGAGGATGGAAGTAGAGCAGAGCCAGAGTTTCTATTAAAGATGTGCAGAGCAATCGAAGAAGCAGGTGTTGATAGAATTAGCCTTCCAGATACAGTTGGCATAATGCGTCCAGTTGGAATGTACAATTTTGTTAAAAAAGTTAGAGAGGCAGTAGATACTCCCCTTGATGCTCATGTTCACAATGACATTGGTTTTGCAGTAGCAAATGCGTTTGCAGCGTGTGATGCAGGAGTGGATCAAATACACACCACAATAGACGGGATAGGGGAAAGAACTGGCATTCCACCTCTTGCCGAAGTTTCAGTGGCTCTTACTTTTCTTTACAAATCACCTAATGACTTTAGATTAGATATGCTTCAAGATTTATCAAGACTGATTGAAGATTATACATCCATTAGACCATACGACTCAAAACCGATTGTAGGAACTTCAGCCTACAAGCACAAGGCAGGAACCCATCTTGCAGCAATTTTGAAAAACCCAGCTGCCTATGAGCCAATTCCCCCTAGAACAGTAGGTAACAGAAGAAGAATTGTTTTTGGAGAGCTGGCAGGAAAGACAGGAGCAGCTTATCTAATGTCCATATTAGGTCTTGAAAAAGACAACGAGTCTGCTAAAGCATTAGCTGCAGGCCTTAAGAACCTCAGATTGGGAGATCTAATCGAGATTCCGCTAGAGGATAGACTTGAAAAAAAGATAATTAATGACGATAAAGGAGAAAAACCCGAGGAAAAATAATGGTAAAATGTGATGAATGTGATGCAGATATCTCCATACCAAGCGATGCTTTGGAAGGAGAAATTGTAACATGTCCCGAATGTGGTGCAAGTTTTGAGTTAGCAAAAGGTTCAGATGGTTTCGATCTAAAGCCGGCCCAGACGGTTGGCGAGGATTGGGGACAGTGAATCCAGACGTAACGATTCTTTACGATACCATCCGATGGGAAGAAAAGGCCCTACTAGAAGCTGGCAAGAAAAAGAATGTCAATATCCAGATGGTCGATTGTAAAAAATTAGCGTTAGATTTAGAAAAAAAACCAGAAGGTTATGGGGCTGTAATTCAAAGATGCGTCAGCTACTACAGAAATTTACATTCAACTGCAGCACTTGAAGGCTTGGGAGTAAATGTGATAAACTGTCTTAACACTGGAATTTTTGCTGGAAACAAACTATTCACCCACATGCTGCTAAAAAAATACGGAGTTCCAACACCAAATGCAATAGTTGCATTTTCAAAAGATGCCGCAATTGAAGCTCTTGAAGAGCACGGATACCCCAAAGTAATAAAACCAACAGTTGGAAGCTGGGGACGATTAATCTCAAAATTAAACGATAAAGATTCTGCTGAAGGGATTATAGAAAGCCGAGAAAAGATGTATCCAATTTACCAAGTTCATTATTTGGAAGAGTTTGTAAAAAGACCCCCCAGAGACATTCGAGCTATTATGGTTGGCGATAAAATAGTTGCAGCAATTTACCGAACGTCAGGCGACGGAAGCTGGAAGACAAACATGGCGCTTGGAGGAACTGCAACACCTTGTGAAGTCACACCAGAGATGGAGGAGATGTGCATAAAGGCAAAAAATGCAGTTCAAGGCCAAATAGTAGGAGTGGATTTGATGGAAAGTGATGAGAGAGGATTAGTAGTTCATGAGGTTAACAATACAACTGAATACAAAAATACCGTAAGAGTGTGCGGTGTGGATATACCTTCATTAATGCTGGATTACGCGATAGAATCTAACAAGTGAGAATTGGACACCACATTTACAGTAACACCCAGATTTGCAGTTAAGATGCTTGAGAAAGCTCTTCGTTTGTACACACCTTCACTTAATGAAAGAGCAATGGCTGAATTTCTTGCAGACAAGTGTGATGATTTAGGTTTTGAAGATATTCAGATTGATGAAGTTGGAAACATCATAGCAAAGAAAGGTTCAGGATCACCCAAGATTCTTTTGTGCGGTCACATGGATGTGGTGCCAGGAAAGGTCAAAGTAAGAAAAGAAGGGGATTCCCTTTATGGAAGAGGAGCATCTGATGCGAAAGCTCCTCTTATGGCAATGCTGTTTGCAGCAGCTTCAATTCAAAATAACAACGGTACCATAATTTTTGTTGGAGCAGTAGATGAGGAAGGAAACGCTACAGGAATTAAAAATTTAGTTAAAAAACAGCTCGATATTGATTACGCTGTGTTTGGTGAGCCAAGCGGTATCAAGCAAGTAACCATTGCCTACAAGGGAAGGCTTGCAATTAATCTCAAAGTAATAGTTGAGGATAGTGCACATGCTAGCGCGCCGTGGCTTTCAAAAAATGCAATAGAGGAATCCGCCATTTTTACAAGTGAATTAAAGAAGGGACTGGAGGAAGGGCAAGAAAATAGAACAAAAGGAATGCTCCTTACCTCAACTCTCACTGAGATAACTGGCGGAACAAGCCACAACGTTACTCCTAAAGAGTGTGCTGCAACATTAGACATTAGAATTCCAGTTGACATGAACTGTAAATCTGTGGAGCAGAAAATTGCAACTTTGGTAAATGACATTGCAAAGAGAAGAGGAGTAGAAGCGTTTTATTCTATACTTGATGAGACAGAACCCTTTGAGGCGCCACACGACTCTCCAATTGTCAGGGCATTTACCTTAGGAGTAATGGAAGTGGAGCATTCAAGACCAACTCTAATTCGTAAAACCGGAACAGGTGACATGAATGTTATTGGAAACCAGTGGGACATTCCAGTTGTTACGTATGGACCCGGTGATCCTCACGAGGCACATACGATTGATGAGAAGGTTTCAATTGATGAGTACCTCAGAGGAATTGAGATTTTGAAAAAAACTCTACATCACCTAAAAAGACTTCACGATAGGAAAATGAATATTCAGTAATGCTTTATTTTGTAGGGTTAGGAATTTCAGGTGCAAAATCCATACCTCTTGAGGCGCAGGATATTTTATCAAAAGCAGACATCGTTTACTTGGAGCAGTTTACTAGCCCTATTGGTAAATCTGATCTTGCTAAAATTAAAAAAATGACACATGGTGAATTCAAACCCGCAAAAAGATGGTTAGTCGAGGATGGAAATGAAATTTTGAAAAATGCAAAGAGGAAAAAAGTAGTTTTGCTATCTTATGGTGATCCTTACATTGCCACCACTCATATCGAGTTGAGGACGCGTGCCATCCAAGAAAAAATAAAAACACAATCCATTCATGCATCGTCATCTCTAACTTCGATGATTGGAGAGTGTGGTCTTCACTTTTACAAAATTGGCAGGATTGCAACCATAATGAGTGAGATGAAATCACTGACCACGCCATACTTTGTGATTTACAAAAACATCATCGAGGGAAACCACACGGTTTTACTATTAGAATACAATCAGGATAAAGATTTTTTCTTGGATCCAAAAGATGCCCTGACGGGTTTGATTGAAACAGAAAAAGGTCAAAAAAGAAATGTGATAAATTCGTCAACCTATGCAATTGTTGCATCTAGAATAGGATTCAAAGATCAAGCCGTCACTTCAGGAAAAATTTCCAGTTTGCAAAAAATGGATTTTGGAAAACCCCCACACACCGTAATAGTGACAGGGCGACTTCACTTTACCGAATCAGATGCCCTCAAAATACTTGGAGATTGTCTCGATGAGCCTTTTGACAACTCGGAGAAGACAAAAAAAATTTCAGTACAAATGATGAAAAAGTATGTGCCCATGGTAAGAGAAGCTCTAGAGGAAATAGTACCACACTACAAAGGTCAAAAAGAGTTCAAAGTTATCCTGGAAAATGCAGAGCTGTACATTCAGGATGCTGAAAAATTTTTAGAAGATGGGCAAGATGAGGTGGCCATACTGAGTATAGGATACGCCGATGGGCTAGTGGATGCATTAAGATTGGCAAAGGGCCTTGCTCCCAAAATGTAACCAGCGATGAATTAAAGAGAGGGTGTTTTCTAGAAAATAAAGTTGAAATCAATAGAGAAATTAATTTTATCATCAATGTATGTAGCGTCAATTAGCGATAAGTCACCTGTAGAAATAATCAAAGAGAAAGGAGGAATTACTGAAGAGGTAATTGATTCAAAAATTGACGAGTGTATAGTAAATCAACTGATAAATGAAGACAGGAAAACTCTGACCGAACTGGGGCGAACCTCACTAAAGGTAGTTTTAGCAGGGGGAGTTTTTGATATTATTCATCCAGGTCATATTCACACCCTAATGGCAGCCAAGGACCTTGGCGATGTTTTGGTTGTAGCAATTGCTACTGACAAGACTGCTGAGAAAATGAAAAAGCGCCTTCCCCTTCATTCCCAAGACCAAAGAAAGATGCTGGTTGATGCCCTATCAGTAGTTGACGTAGGAATTGTAGGAAATGAAGAAGACCTCTTCAAGACAGTGGATTTAATCCGTCCTCAAATTATTGCCTTGGGATATGATCAAGTTCACCAAGAAAAGTTCATCACAGAGGGCTGCAAGAAAATAAATCTCGATGTAACGGTTGCAAGACTTCAATCCCCCATTCCAGAAGTGTCAAGTTCAATTATAGAAAAAAAGTACGGCGAGAACATTCACGGTATCTAGGTTATTTTCCATTGATTGGAATTGTGATTGTTATTTTAGAGCCATCAGAAAGCTTTGCTGTTTTTCTCAGATTGTTTTTTGAGATAAGCTCGATTGTTGATGTGTCGTGGTGGGTTCGCTCTAATCGAATAAGCTCACAGTCAAATGAGGAATTTAATTTTGCCTTGAAGCATTTTACCCATCCGTAGGTTCTTTTTCCATCAGAGTAGCCATCAATGTGTATTCCCTCCATCCCTTCGAATTGTCTTATGGCCTCGGTGTATTCTTTTTTTCCAAGTTTTACATTAAAAGTTCCAGGAAATGGGACATATCCAATTTTTGATTTGAACTGCTTGGTGTATCCTTTGAGGGACATATAGTATGCACCCTCACCCATTCCAGAAACTAAGGTTCCTTTCAGCAAAACGTTTGATGATGAAGAGGTTAGGCTTTTTTGCAGGGCTTGTGACAATTTTACCATTTCAGAATATCCCTTGGGAGTTATTTTCACCGAGATTTTTCTTCCGCTAATTATCCTCTCGATAAAATTACTGTTTTCAAGCTCTAGCAAATGTTTGGATGCTGCTTGCTGTGATTTTTTAATACTCTTTCCAAGTGATGAGGTGGTGGTTGTAACAAAATTGTATTTTGCTCCTTTTGATAAAAGATAGGTTAGAGTTAGAATGTGCTGAATTTTCAGTTCAGTCATCTAGAAACCCTATGCTACGCCTAGGTCACCAAATGTTTTTAGAGTTAGGCCATCAAAGTTTGATAATTTTGCAACTCTATGACCAATAACGCATTCAATACCAGCATTTTTTGCACCTTCTAAGAGTCTCTGAGTGATTATTCCATCTAGAAGAAGATATTTTATTCCTGATTGAGTGGATAGTTTGCTTACAACTTCACTTATTGGTACTTTGAATATTTCTTTTTGATCACTATCCAAAGCTACTGCTTCTAGTGTTTCATTTAGATCTGGAAAAACTTTGGCAGCTAGTTCAGCTGTTGGTTTATCATCTTCATTTTTGAGAGTAGCCGGAGCTGGTCCTCCACTTTCTATTTCTTCTTTAATAGGTTTTAGAATTTCATCTAATCTTTGGGGAGTTAATTCTTCAACTTCCACACCTTTGTCTGCTTGTAATTCATAATCAAGATTTACCACAGATGTAAGCTCCTTTAAGATGAAACCGCCTGCTCTGTCACCATCAAGGAATGCAACTACATTGTCTTTATTTTTACATATTTCTTTAATTGATTCATCAATTTTTGCACCTTCAATTGCTATTACGTTATCATATCCTGCCCTTAGAAGATTAATCACATCTGCTCTTCCTTCCACTAAAATTATCCATGGGGAGTCAAACACACCAGAACTGCAAGTTAGTTTAGATGGACCATATGTGCTTAGTTTACCTACATCACCTTCATGCACATCTTTTAGCATATTTTCGCCTTCGCTTACGGTTTTAGTAGCCCAGCGTTGTTTGATTTCTTTTGCACGTTTTACAATATCGTCCTTCTTTGCAGCTCTAACATCATCAATTGATTCTAATTTGAACTTGCAATCAAATGGACCAACTTTGTCGATGCTTTCAATTCCTGCGGCAATTAATGCACAAGTGTCAATATCAGTACTCATTGGAATAACAGCTCCACCGTTGGTCGTATTTGCAGTTGATTTTGAATCAACTTCTATGCGTCCAACTTTAGAAACTCGTTGCAGCTCATTCAGGTTCATCTCCGGGCCCAACAGTCCTTCTGTTTGGCCGAAGATTGCTCCGATTATATCTGCCCTTTCAACGAGCCCATCAACTTCATAGGAAAGTTTAACGTGATATTTGACGATTCCTGATTGAGGCATAAATTGTTCATCTCCTTAATTTTCATGGTTGTCTTTTCGTTTCTCGATATATGAGGGTATCGCAAGAACACGAGCCAAACTTTTAAAATTTTCCAAGAATTTTTCAAAATTATTTCAATACACAGTAGAGAAATCAGAAAATGAAAAATAAAGAACTTGATTATTCAGTGCTAAAAGAGGAACCACATGAACAGGAATTTGTAACATTTGGATTGTTGATTTTAAATCCTGAGCCCATTAGGCTTTCAATGTAGTCTACGTTTGCACCTTTTAGATGGTCTACACTGTAACTGTCTATGATTAGTTTTACACCGTTTTCTTCTAGTACCAAGTCGTCTTCTTCTGGTGCTTTTTCAAAGCCCATTCCATAAGATAGACCGGAGCAGCCTCCACCTTGAACATATACTCGAAGGTATTCAGGATTGTCAGTTTCTTCTTTCATAAACTCGGCAATCTTCTCAGCAGCTTTAGGTGTGACAGTGACCAATTTTTGGGTTTGTTCAGATGCCATAATAACAAAAAAAGACACTTCAAATTATAATAAGCTTTTCCCACCAGACACACTAGTAATTCAAGAAAATAGTTTCAAACTTGAAATTTTATCAAATTTTCAAAAAATTAAGCGATCACTGCTCTGGAATTGCCAAGGCAACATCAGATGCAATTACCATTCCAATCACACTATCGTCACTAATTATAGGAAGTTTACGAATTTTTTTTGAGGCCATTAGTTCAGCTGCAGTATTAATTTCAGTTTCAGGATTGATGAATATTAGTGGTGTGGACATTATTCGCCTAATTGGAGTATCAGCAGGGTAAGAGTGAGCAATTATTTTTTCTGTGAAATCCCGATTTGTCACCATCCCAACAGGGACTTGGTTTTCTAAAACTATAATTGCACCTGCTTTGGAGTTTTCCATTAATTTTGCTGCCTCATAAGCTGGAACCGTAGAGTTGACAGATAAGACAGAATTATCCAAAAGTTTCTTTATCCACAGCTGTAATGTGGTGTTCGTAGTGTTCATAGATTTTATATTGATTACAAATATTTCAATGACTGAATTGAATATCAGCTTTGATAATGATGTTCGTTAAAATCAGACCCCAGCGCAACTTTTAAAATTACAGTAGAATCTGTTGTCTGAAACTTTAGATCTTTATCAGATGCAAAGTTTCTAAAAACTTGCGTTAAAAGTTGCTCCGTAAAAACAGACCATTTCATACCCAAATCATGCTGAATGATAAAAGAATGCAATTCACCATCCACTCTGTGATCAGAGTTCATTCCAGATGCTCTCATGTAATCCTCCAAAGTTTCAATACAGCGCTCCAAATCATATCCACCTTTTATGAACATAACAGTATTTTTTATCATAGGAAATACGACGTTGATTATTTCATCTATGTCCCTTCCATCAAGTTCTTCACCCAAAGTTTCAAGAATTTCTTTTGGAACTGGAATCATTCCGATTTTTTCAGAGTATCTGCCCCATTGGAGATATCTTTCCATAATTTGCCTAACCAAAACGTTTTGAGAAATTTTTTTTTGCTTTGCTTCTCCATCAAGTTCGTCTATCATTTTCTCTGGAAGTCTATAGGTTATGCTTCTTGTGGTCTCTTTTTTCTGCTGCTGCTCCCTTCCCGATACCATGATCTTAACATAATGTTCTTCTAGTCAGATATTAATTCATGTTTCTAAGGAAATCAAAAAAACTAGGCTTGAGGTTTTTTATTAGTAATTTAGATTTTTTATCTTTAATAAAAATAAGAAGGAAATTGGGAGTAGCCTATTTTTTTGATTTATTGACAAAAGCAGTCATTCTCTCTTCTCTGTCAGGATGTGTAAAGCAGTTTCTCCAAGCTAGAAGTTCAATTGAAAGACCTGTATCAAGGTCTGCGTTTCTTCCTTTGTTAATGGCAACCTTTGACATCTGAACACCCATCGTAGAGTTTCCAGCTATCTTTTGTGCCATCTTCAAAGCCTCTCCTTGTAATTCTGCAAGAGGAACAACTTGGTTTACCAAGCCAATTTCTTTTGCTTCATCTGCTTTTACCATCTTGCCAGTGTAGACAATTTCTTTTGCCTTTGCTATTCCCACAATTCTCATCAATCTTTGAGTTCCACCCCATCCAGGAGGAATACCGATTGTAACTTCTGGTTGACCTAGTCTTGCAGTATCAGCTGCAATTCTAATATCACATGACATTGCAAGTTCGCAACCACCGCCTAAAGCAAAACCGTTTATGGCTGCAATTGTAGGTTGTTTTACAAGCTCAACTGTAGATGTTACGAGCTGACCTGTTTTTGCATACTCTACTGACTCGTCTGCAGAAATTTTTGACATATATTCAATGTCTGCACCTGCAGAGAATGCCTTTTCGCCTTCGCCAGTTAGGATGATAACTTTTACGTTTTCATCATGGTTCAGGTTCTCAAAAGTTTGTATGAGTTCCTTTGCAACATCTGTGTTCATGGCATTGAGTTTGTCTGGTCTGTTGATTTTGACTGTACAAATGCCATCAGAAGTAGATGTGGTAACTAGTGACATGATAATTTGCGAAGGCACACGAGACTTAAATGTTCTCTATTTTCCGAGTACTTTGCCCCATTGAGCTAATGCAGATGCAGCTTCAGCCCAAGTTCTAAGGTCTTGATAAACTGGGACATTGTGTTTCTCAACTAATTTTACCATTTTTTCAGTGTATGGACCACCATTACATCCAACCAAAATTGGTTTCTTCTTTTTCTTTGATAGTTCAGCTAGATAACCGACAATTTTTTCTTCAAGTGGATCATCTTGGAAGACAAACCACGGCATAGCGATATCAATATTTTTTTCAGCTAAGAATTGTTCAATGACAAATCTATAGTCATCGGCAGTTGCACCACCACCTACATCTGCAGGATTACCATTATGGATTGGAACAGTTGGTGGGAAACGGGCCTTAATTTTTTTGAGGATTTGTGGTGACAACTTTCCTATTGTAAGACCCAATCTTTCTAATTGATCAATTCCACCAATCATTGGACCAGCTCCA
>JAUWQG010000068.1 GCA_030611185.1 Nitrososphaerota archaeon | reverse complement strand
TATTAGATAGATATGCTGATGCTGCCATTATTTTGGGACTAGTCTATGGCTACTGGAGTGTTAGTGGGGATATGACAATATGGATAATTGGATTTTTTGCAATGATTGGAGGCTTTCTTAATAGCTACACTAGTGACAAGTATGATTCAATTTTTAAAAATGGAGATGAGGTAAAGGGATCAAAGTTTAGAATGGGCAGGGATGTAAGGTTACTGCTCATAGTGATTGGTGCTTTAACTAACCAAATTCTCATAATGCTAATCATTCTGGCAGTTATTGCAAACTTTGAGGCTTTGCGAAGATTGGTAGTACTTAGGAGTAAACTTGATGAGGATGATATGCATGTTATCAATAAAGAATTTGTCAATTAATGACTTTTTTAATTATTCAGTATTTTCATAATTTTTTGATCAAGTAATCAAACCCCTCCTCAATAGAAGGATGTTCATATTTTTCAATTTGTTCCTCTACAAGCATTGCAGGAATTGATTTGCACTCTACAATCTCTCTGTTTTCTAATCTTTTCCAAATGATATTCTCAGGAGTTACAAAATAGACTCCTTTGATGATGATTGTTTTCCCATATTTTCTTGCCATTTCCCTGAGTTTAGAGATAAGACTACATCTCATTTCAGAGCCTAGGTTAGTTCTGTCAATCACAAAATCCTGGTCATTTCTTATACAGTACTCTATATCTTCATAAAAGTACTTTGTAAATTTCTTAAAGATGCCAGTTGGCTGTGACATTTTGAATGCGTTATCATAACTTACTCCAAGTATGCTTGCCTGCTCTTCAACATATTTGTCTGTGGAGCAAATTACCTTACCCAAGGTCTTGGCATGAGTGGACTTGCCACTTCCGCTAGAGCCAACTAAGATTGTTACTAACATTTTTCATTAATACCAAAAACATTCAATACAAAAACACCATTTGATAGTTTGACTAGAAAATCAATCCTAAGCCACAGAACTTGCTTTTTTGGCTCTCTCTTTTTTACAAAAATCACAATACTCTTCTTTTGAATTACTATTAATCGGAGTTAAACAATCGTTGCAGTATTTCATGATTATGAAAGGTAACCTGCATATATTAAGAATACTTGTCCTTCTCAAAAAACAATTTTAAAAATAAAAGTATGAAGTTATGAGAGTGCCAGGGGCGAGATTTGAACGCGCGACAGCCCGGTCTTCAGCCGAGTGCTCTCCCAGGCTGAGCTACCCTGGCACATTGAAAATTCTCTTAGATGCAAAATTAAAGTTTGGCTTTTTCGGCTTTCCATACGATATCATTTTTTCCTTTCCTCTTGTTCAATACACGTCCTAAAACAAATAAAAGATCGGATAAACGATTGATGAATTTTATACAATTTTCATTGATCTTTTCTTGCTCATTTAGTAAAACAAGACATGTTTCAGCTCTTCGTACAATTGTTCTAGTAAAATGTAGTTGCGATGCGGAAATATCCCCTCCAGGTAAGATAAAATTAGTTAATGGAGGTAATTCCCTTTCGTAATGATCTATTATTTTTTCTAGTCTGGTCACCATTGACGAAGTAATCCTATTTTCGCTCTGAATTAAATCTGGATTGGAGAGATCTGATCCAACTACAAATAAATCATTTTGAATTTGTGTTAAAATTTCAACAATATCAGAATATAATTTATTTGTCAAAACTATACCCATAGAGGCATTTGCCTCATCAATTGTACCATAAGCAATAATCCTAGGATGGTATTTATTCAGGCGTGAGTTTCCTTGCACACCAGTAGTGCCATCATCACCAGTTTTGGTATATATCTTCAATAATTATAATCTGCTTGATTTACTATTATGTTATTCGTATAAACTAAATCTAGAAAAATTGATTAATCATACCAATAACAAAAAATTAATCTTGATTTTAGATTTTTTAAACATTGCAGCAAATCTCAAAACAATTCCAAGACAAGGTTGGATTGATAAACTTGCAATAAAAAATCCAGAATCAGTAGCTGATCACACATATTCTATGGCAATAATTGGAATGATTCTATCTGATTCTCAGGAATATAACACCCAAAAAATTCTAAAGATGATTCTCCTACATGACTTGGCAGAATCAATCACGGGTGATTTTACACCCAAGCAAAAATCAAAAGACGAAAAATTAATTTTGGAAAATAAAACTATGGAAAATATTATGTCTCATTTACCAGAAAATTTGCAAAAACAATATCTTGTCATTTGGGATGAATATCAAAAAAATGATTCAAAAGAAGCAAATTTTGTTCATCAAATTGACAAATTGGAAATGGCACTTCAAGCAAAAATTTATTCAGAAGAAAAATACTCGGTACAAGAATTATCGCCATTTTTTGATTCTGCTAAAAAAGGAATAACAGATTCAAATATTCTAAAATTATTTAATCAATTAATGGGAAAATAAAAAATGTCTGAAACCTCAAAAGACGAATTAATTGAAGCACAAAAGCAAATAATTGGGATACTTTTTGAAATAATTAAGAGATTGCAAGAAAATAATGACTTGGATGAAGAGTATATTCAAATAATATCAATGGATAATAAAACAAAACAAAATGAGCAAAGAATTGAGGAAATTATGAAGGAAAGAAAAGAAAATGCTGCAATTGTTGGAAGGTTATTAGAAAAACTTGAAACCTAATCCCCACAACCGCAATCATCATCAGAAATGATTTTTAGCTTTAGTGTTTGCTGAAATTTATTTTGTACATAATGGGCCAAGTTTACTATTCTAACTCTCGATGTTTTATTGGTCCAGCTTCCCTCATTTTCAAACCACGATTCAATATCATCTAAATCATATCTTTCACCGGTTTCAATTATTATCTTAAAAATTGATTTTATTTCTTCAGTTTCAGAATATTTCAAATTGTTTTTATCTTCAACCATAGTCGTTATTTCATTTAATTTTATAATTACATTATTTGTTAAGGGCATATTTTTTCGTACTTGTGAAAAAGCATCATATAATCTAAACCTATTCATAAATTTACAGCATTATCAAATCAAAATTTTAAGATATTTTTAGTTTTTACAATTTAAAAAACCATTTAATTCAAATTTTAAATTTAAAATACTGTACAAAAAATGATTATTTTAAAATAGAATTTTGACATACAAAATAAAATAGATAATTCAAATAATATTTTTAATAATTCTAAATTTCATAATTTTTATTTTTGATGTTTTGAGAAAGGTTTGTTAAAATTCCGTCATCATTTTTATATTCTTTCAAATTTTAGTAATATATGCAATATTTTCAAGCATTGAAACGTGGTCAAAAAAGAGTTGCAGAAACAAGAGAATATCTAAATAAAATTACAGATGGAAAAGCCATGCCTGCCTTAGCTTTGAGAGATAACAAGACCAATATTTGGGAACCTGTGGGGGAGGAGAATTTGTATGCATTTGTGGATGAGACTGCGGGCTTTGTTTTGACTGATACTAGTGGATATATTCTAGCATTAGTGGATAAAAATGGGACTTCCAAATCAATTGCACAAGGCATAACTAAAGAACAAAAAGAACAGTATGAACAAGTGTTTCAAACGGATAATATTCCGGAATTTAAAGGAAAAGTAATTTTGCCAGTATAGATAATTTAACAAATTTTGTGCTTAATTTTATCCCCAAACCTTTTTGAGGGAATATTGATGAATTTACTTGATGAAAAAATATTCTCAAGAAGTGGAAGTGAGTGGTCACTTAATTGACTCTATGATATTAACAAAAATTTTCGATAAGATTATGAATAGAGGTGGAGAATTTGAGATTTTAGAATTAACTGTGGGTAAAAAGAAAAAAGATTCTAGTTATGTTAAACTTTTAGTTACAGGGAAAAACGCAGGACATCTTGAAGAAATCACAGATGATATTCATAGAGAAGGAGCTACGCCTCATAATGAAAAACAAGTAAAATTAAAAAAAGCAATAAAAAATATGGTAATGCCTGATAATTTTTACAGTACTACAAATAATGATACTTGGATATTTCATAACAATTCATGGATTCAAGTTGAGGATCAAATGATGGACAAGTGTGTTGTTGTTAAGAAAAATCATGCATTCTGTGTTCCAATAAGAGATATTAAAAAAAATGATTTGATAGTTGTCGATGAAATAGGTGTAAAAGTTACACCACCTCAAAGACCAAGAGACAAAGCAAATATTTTTTCATTTATGGGGAGTGGTAGTTCCAGTGAACGACCTACTCAACACATTGCAAAAAAAGTTGCGCAAGACATTATTCAAACAACAAAAAAAGGTGGGAAAATTATCATTGTTGGAGGTCCGGCAATAGTTCATACTGGCGCTGCAGATTCTGTAGCAGAATTGATCAAAGATGGATATGTCCATGGGTTGCTAGCAGGTAATGCATTAGCAGTACATGATATTGAATATGCCACTTTGGGAACATCATTAGGGATGTATGTAAAAGACGCAACACTTGCTAAAAGAGGCCATAGGAACCACATGGATACCATTAATGCTGTTTTCAAGGCAGGATCTATTCCAAAAATGGTTCAGCAGAAAAAATTAAAAAGTGGAATTTTTTACGAGTGTGTAAAAAATAAAGTTCCCTTTGTTTTGGCAAGCTCAATTAGAGATGATGGTCCCTTACCTGATGTCATCACAGATGTTGCACAAGCTCAAAGAGAGTACAAAAAAGTTCTGAAAGGTGCAAGCATGGTGATAATGATTTCCACTATGCTTCACTCTATTGCAACTGGAAACATGCTTCCTTCAAATGTAAAGGCAGTTGTTATTGATATCAATCAGCCTACAGTTACCAAATTAATGGACAGAGGAACATGGCAGGCTCTAGGAATAGTATCAGATGTAGGTGCATTCTTGCCTTTAGTTGCGCAAGAAATTAAGAAATTAAAGTAATCAACTCATTGTTTGTAATCTAGGATGCAATACATGATACCCATTTTCATTGAATCGTATTGGATATGTTTGCTCACTATGTTTTGTACCTCTCATTTTGATCACTTGGATAGATCTTTCCATAGTATTTGTTTTTTGAACGTGATTTAATAGTACTATTCCAGATGCTGCATACCATTCAGGTGGAGTTCTAGAATCTATATTCTCTGAAATAAAAATTGATGTGCATTTTCTTTCATCCAAAGCATAAATCATTTTTTGTATTCCTTGACGTGTATTGAATTGATTGCCATATTGGATACTTAACACTGACAACGAGTCAACGACCAGACGTTTTGCATGAATTTTTTTAATTCCTTGTAAAATCAACTGCGTTAAATGTGTGAATGGAAATGGTTCTGTATCATACAAAAGATCTCCAGACTCAAAGGTTTCACCATTCATTTTAAATGGTCTTGCATCAACAATCATGATTTTTTCTTCATCAATTAATTT
>JAUWQG010000159.1 GCA_030611185.1 Nitrososphaerota archaeon | reverse complement strand
TAATTAATTTACTATCTGGAAATACATTTGCAGTATTTTCAATAATTATCTATGTAGTAGTACTGTCATACATTAGAAAGCCACACGTCAAAGCGTGGTTGAGCAGAGAAACAATATAGAAATTAATTCAAAGTTTTTTTTGAACACCTGAAGGAATTTAGTCCCTCAAAGGGACTTGGTGTTTTGGTTCAAGACACCCCTTGGTGGTTTAAATCCAATAAGTTCCGATACATTTTATTTCAAATTTAGATTCAATTCCGCCGGGAATCACCTGCCAAATTGGGGATAGAAATGAACACAGATAGACGTGAAAATAACTGTTTGAAAATAACTCTAGAGTTTAACTAATCTAACTTAGCTGAAAAATCATTCTACAAAAAGTCTAATTTTGATTTTATAATTTTAAATTTTCAATTTCTTTTTTTGTATCTTCATATCCTTCTTGAAAAAGTGTTTTGATGGTTTTAAGAGAAAAATCAAAAGCCTGGTCTGCTATATCATCGGGATCCTCCGAACGCTGAATTCTAATAATTTTCATAGGGAACTTTCCTCTAATGTGGTCAATGTATGAGCGCTTTTGACCCACGTAGAATTGGGTCTCCACTGTAGGCATGAGAATTTTTTCAAGTTCACCTTTAGTGGCCCCTTTTTGTTTTGCAAGACTAATTAGATTCTTTGATAGGGTAACAAAATCGTCAAACACTGACATTATTCTTTCTTCATATTCTGTCTTGTCTGAATACATTATTTCGTAATATCTTGATTTTGTTTCATTGTATGTTTCAGGAATCTCGTTTGATTTTTTTGCCCACATATCTACAACAAACGTTAGTAATTCTGGAATTTGAGTTTCATTTTTAGAGTCTCCATTAAAAATTGCATCTCTTTGCTTTTCAATTCCAATATAACTATCCCAAAATTTTTTGTGTGCAACAATTAATGGCAGCATTGGGGTATTGTGCAAAATTCCACCATCCCACAAATACCTCGTTACTTGTTTTCCCTTTGAACCGTCTCCGTTGATTTGATTAGCATTAATCTTGGTATAATCATAGTTTAATGGTACGTTTGCACTAGCAAGAATGTGCTCTACTTCAATCCCCTCATATTCCATTACAAATCCACCTTCTGCTTTCCCATCTTTTGATTTAGTTTGCCCATACACTGTCTTTCTTTTTCCATCTGCTTTTTTGTAACTATCAAATACCACTGGAAAGGATTCTTGTACATCAACTGCAACAAGTAAAAGACGTGGTTCCTCTTTTTCAGATTCAGTAGCTATTGGAAAATCAATGAATTTCTCCAAGCTTTGTTTTAATCCTTCATTGCTTGATTGAAACCAAGGATCTCCTAATCCCAAAAATGACATATCCGGACGTAATTTGGGAGGAGAAAATACATTGGGAACGCCTCTCTGTAGGGATTCTTTTACTGCAAAAGTTCTTCTGGTCTCTTCCTTGGATGGGGCATTTGGAAAAAATTGACGCCAATAGTGCCACATATCTGTAAAGGAATCTGAAAAAATTGATGTTGTTGATAAATGTCTCCAAAATTCTTTTAGGTGCTCAGATGAGCCGTCCCATGAATTATGTTTTTTATAATAACTTACTAGAATTGCACCATTAATTGCGCCAATGGATGTTCCCACAATAATGTCAAATGGGTGTTTGTGTTTTTTTTCTTGGATAAATTTTTCATAAACTGCTTGATAAAACCCCACTTCATATGCGCCAAGAGCTCCACCCCCTTGAAAAATTAATGCTCTTTGAGATTCTGGTATCTTTATTGACATGAATTCTATTTTCAAAAATCTTCTTTTTATCCTTTACCTGTCACTAAATTTCAATACGCTTAAGTTTACATATTTTCAAAATATTTTATGGGGTTATTTGATAAAAAACCACAAGAAGAAGATTATGATATAATCTGTGCAGAATGTGGTAAGGGAATAAGTCATAAATTACCATTTTGTCCACATTGCAAATGTAATGTGGTAATTCCAAAGAAGAGCATTACTATCAAAAAGGAATTAGATGAAGAAGTACAAGAAAATAAAAAACAGATCATTGGCAAAGCCAAAACTGTTCGACATTTATGGAAAAGCAAAGATATTGTACAATTAAAGACGGATTCTATTGCAGTTTTATTTAAAAAACGTGGATATGAAGATGGATTTTTTACAGAATTTGAAAATCTTACAAAAGAAGGTTACCAAATGGTACTAATGGAACCAGTAAAGGCAATGGATGCAGGACCAATAGATATTCAAATTGGAAATTATTTTTATTTCCAAAAAGGAAAACTAATTAAATAATTTAATTCCATTAATTTTAAAACATATTTTCTTGTTTTTAATATTAAAGTTAAATTAGAATGGAAATAATTTTTGCAGATATTGCAGCAAGCAAAAAGGCTGTTCCGTTTCCAGCTAAAAATGGAAAAGGCAAAAAGTTTTTCCTCGTGAATCGTTTTTTGAGAGGCTCAATCGCTAGAAAAGGTACAGTAGTTATCATTATTATCATGAATAATAACAGAATAATTACCTGCAACCAACTCTTCAATATTCTGACTTACTGCACCATTACTCCAGCTATAATCATACGGACTACTTCCTCCGCTTACTGTAATACTAATACTACCATTTTTATTTCCGAATTCTATAATATTATTTATTTCGGCTATGGAAACAACTAACATAGTAGGTTCA
>JAUWQG010000158.1 GCA_030611185.1 Nitrososphaerota archaeon | reverse complement strand
AATGCTATTGATGAAAGGAAATACCAAGCCCATAAGTACAAAGCATTTTCTTTCCCAAAACAAACATGTTCCGTATCCGCTGCTTGTCCCGCAGTACATGTTAACGTGAAAAAGTCACCAGGAATAACATTAAGAGGAATTGGAGACATGGCTACAGTATAAGAAAATAATTGTGGCAATACCAAATAAAAAATCAAAATTAATGGTACGAATGTAATCATCATTGGTCTCATGTTCATTTGCATCATTTCCATGGACATTTTGTTCATGTATGATGATTTTTTGTTTAATTGTTCAGTCTTTGCTTGGTCTTTTGCCCTCATTGCAGCCATCCTTTCTTTTTGCCAACCTCGAGTTTCCTTCATTATTCGTTTAAGTTTGACTTGGTCTATCATTTTCTTTCTTACACCCGCATTAAACAAATTCAACAGTATTCCAATTCCTGCAACTGCAAACAAAGAAGCTGTTACTCCTTTTACAATTGGATCGTCACTTCCCAAACCATCCCTCATATCTCCCATAAATCCAAAGATTCCTCCATCTTCTTGTAGAAATATCGTATCTAAGAAAAGCAGAATAAAGTCAAATTCCATATCTATACACCTATTGCCTTTATTATTTTATTAGCCGCCTCTTCAAGCTTTCCTTCGTTATTTTGAACCTGTATTAGTGGAGAGCCTGACAGAATCGCGCAAGCAGACATCATTGCTGATTGAATATCCAGTTCTTTTTTGATAGTGGTTATGGATACTTTATCTCTGCTCCTAGTTTCGTCTCTCATTCGTCGATTATAGATTTCTTCTGTTTTTGCAGTGACTATAATAAAATGAGTAGGCTCTATAATTTGTAAAACATGATAAGGTAATCCAGGATTAAAGCCCTCCAAAGTTCTAATGAATGCATGTGTATCAATAATGATTACATCGTCATTAATTTTGCTCAGTTTTTCAGCTGTGTTTTTTTGTAATTTCTTTTGCTCTGAAATTGGAAGTTTTCTTAGCTCATCTCTATTTTGTAAACCATTTTCTTTTGCAACTTCAAACATTATAGTTCCAAAATTTGTAACATTCACGCTTTTGTTATGTGCTTCAATTATCTCAGCTAGTTTTTTGACAAGAGTAGTTTTGCCTACCCCTGCTATACCAACAACAACAATTATTTTATTTTCTGCCAAGTAAAGCACCCAATTTTGGCATGACAACTTCTACCTGTTCTCTTACTAGTTGAGTGTAATAGTTAATCAGAATATCTACCATTAGTAAAATTCCAATACCAGAACCGAAAACTCCCAATACATCAGATACACCAGCCAAAAGACCCAAGATCATTGAACCAATTATTGTTACCGATGGAATGTACTTGTTAAGAAGAGCTTCAACAGGTTTGTTTGATCTTCTAAATCCAGGAATTTGTACATCTGCATCAAGTAGGTTCTGAGCAGCACTTTTTGGAGACAAACCTCCAAGCTCTACCCACAGTTTTCCAAATACTACAACTATTCCAATCATAAACAAGACATATCCTACTGCTCGCATAGGATCCAACATTGCCAAATCAAGTCCTCTTGGAGGTGTAATGTAGTAGATTATTCCCCCTATAGGAGTTGAAGGACTAGTTGGATCGAATTGAGCTAGAATATTCATGAAGAAATTGTTGTTCCGCGGGTTCATGTTTGCCCAAAGCATTTGGAAAATGAATACAGCATTTGCAGTAAGAGCTGATGCTAAAATTACTGGAATATTAGAAACATACATCAATTTGATTGGATAAACTGCTGAGAAACCCCTATACTTTGTAGAAACAATAGGAATTTCTATTTTCATACCCTGTGTGAATACCAAAATTAGCAATATACCCGCAGTCAAAAATAATCCAAAAATACTCGGTAATTGGTTTGACCTAAGCAAAACATTCGACAGATCTCCTGCCATTATCGACTGCCCAATATAGGGAATAATACCAATAGTACCCCCATCTCCTGCAGGTAACGGACTGAACAAACTCCAAAGTATTTGTTGAGCAACACCTGCCATAATGAATAAGCTAATTCCACTTCCAAGACCCCATCCTTTTTGAATTAATTCATCTAAGAACATGACAATGATGGAGGCTGCCATTAATTGTCCAATCATAATATACAGTACGTATGGCTCTGAAACTCCAGGACCGTAAACTGCAATCGCATAAACAATAGATTCAGCTACAATCACCACATATGTTACCAGTTTAGTTGCAGTTTGAAATATTCCTCGCTCTTCTGGTTTTTTAAAATCAAATTTCAAAATATCAGAACCTCTGAGTAATTGCATCAGCAAACCTGAAGTAACAATTGGGCCAATGCCTAATTCAACCAGAGTTCCTTGTTGGGAAGCAAAAATTACTCTTGCAAACTGCAGAAAATCAAATGCAGGGGCAGTTGCACCAAACAAGGGAGTTTGGCCCATTACCAAATAAACTAGAAGAGCAATGCCGGACCATAGTAGTTTTGTTTGAAGAGAAATTTTCTTTTTTGGTTTTGGAACTTGTGGTAAGTATGGTTCTACTTTGAAAACAACTTTACGAATAGTGGCAGTGATAGTTCCCTCAGCCATTCTTTGCTAACACCTCTCCCCCAACAGCTTTTAGTTTTTCTTCTGCAGATGCTGTGAATTGTTTTATTTTGACGGAATAAGCATTAATTAATTTTCCGCCACCAAGGAGTTTATCAAATCCTGCGTCTTCAAGATCAATGAT
>JAUWQG010000166.1 GCA_030611185.1 Nitrososphaerota archaeon | reverse complement strand
GCTAAAGAAACACCAGCTAAAGAAACACCAGCTAAAGAAACACCAGCTAAAGAAACACCAGCTAAAGGTACAAAGAAAGAATAGTTGTTAATTTTTAAAAATTAAAATAAATTTTATTCTAATTGATACAAGTCAAGTTTGCAATCAATACTGCAATCTGGATTTGACCAATCAAGAGTATCTTCCTGTGGAATAACTCCTAATGGATCATAGTTTTCAAACTTTGTCATTCCTTGAATAGAAGAAAGCATTACTATCTTTGAATCCTCTGAAGAAGATGATTTCAATTCAACTTGGGAATTATTTTCATTTAGAATACCTCTCGTCATACTTGAGATAGAATTTAACACTCCAACTGGAATATTTTCCCCTCCTGCTACATATAGCATAGAGCGTTTTACTGCATTTGGTGATGTAGTACCATAAAGCATTTTGAGTGAATCTCTTAGTGATTCTTCGATATCTTGTCCCTCTTTGCTTGTAGTTAGAATATTTGTTTCTGTAGATATTTCCGAGGTACTGAGAGAATTAATTACATGAATTATTGCAGAATTGGCAATATTGTAACAATCTTTGGGGCTTAAGTCTGGATTGCTCTCTAGAAGTGAATCATTATCCAAAACTACTGTGCAATCTGAATCTGCTTTGAGTCTTTTTAGAGAAACACCCGAGTTGAAAATTCTGTCTTTTTCATACTTGAAAGGCATGATGGCAAAGGAAATCAAACCAATATCTGATTCTCTACAAATTTCAGAGACTACTGGAGATATGGCTGAACCTGACTTTCCTGCTAGGTTAGTCATGAGAATAATTGTTGAATAATTTGAAATTTTTGACTTTATTTCTTCTAAAACTTCGTAAGTTGAACCTCGAACCAATTGAACTGATGGATTGACAATGGATCCAGTTGAAATCTCTATTTTTTGACAGTCACCTTGTAGATCTTTTTGATCATTGCTGATGACAAGACAATCTGAGTTTAAGGTCTCTTTGGCTTGCATGGCTAACTTTGAGCCTGCTCCACCTAAACCTACAATTAAGATCGGTTCTTTGACTTGAAAACTCATTCTATGACATATTCCATCATTTAGATAAAAAACCTTCTTACGTTTTTTTAATCAAATTTCAGATCTAAAAAATTTAGCTCAGATCGTCCCATTATGGCTTTTACAATTAAGTTTTAATCTAAATTTCATTAAACCCTTCACTCACGGTTTAAATCTAGAAAAGAATGGCACAAGATGGTATGAAATTCAACAAAATTTTCATTATTACTGCAATGTCATTACTTGTCTTATCTTTAGGACAACCTGCTTTGGGTTATGGAGGTCCTCCTGAACAAAGCAGTGCTGGAAATTTTACTGTAGAGATAAACTTGGATAAAGAATCGTATGCTCTTGGAGAATCCGTAACATTTTCTGGAAGTGTCAACAAGTATGATGAAGGCAGAGATTTACGAATTTCAATTTTTGATTCAAAGAACAGCCTAATTATGACTCAAAAAACTTCAGTTGATGCTGACTCTACATTTTCATATGCCGTTGAATTAAATGAGAAATTCCCTGCAGGAGAATACAAAGTAAAAGCGCAGTATGGCAGCTCAAAGGCAACAGTTGAAATTATTTTATTTACGATAAATTCTGGTGAAATTACATCTTTAGAACTAGAATCATCTACTGGTGTAAAAATCCCTGATTGGGTAAAGAATAACGCAGGATGGTGGGCAGATGGCCAGATTGATGATAACTCATTTGTTCAAGGAATCCAATTCATGATAAAAGAAGGATTAATGAAAATTTCCAATTAATTCTATTCTGCATCTAAGATTTCTTAAAAATTAATTTTTAAACTAATTTAGTTTGCAAATTTGAAATTATTTTTTCATAAAATTGATGAATTTATGTCTATTTTACACTCAAAACGTATATCAAAATAATTTAGCTCAGATCGAGTAATGTTGACTTAAAATCCAATCCTAACTTCTCTAAATTAATTGCTTTATGTTAGAATGTGATTACAAAAAATAATGCGAAGAGATAGGATGTCTGAATGGTTTGTCCCAAAGTTTGGACCAGAAAAATTTAGATTATGTGTAGGCATTTTATTTTTACCTTATACTGGAATGGTAGTATCGTTTGCCATCTGGGGTTCGCTTTCAGTCGAATTTAGTCTTGAAAGACTAACTTCAATTGGCCTGCTCTACTTTTTGGCTATTGGTGTATCTGCTCATTGCCTTGATGCATTGGGCAGCAAAAAAAAGCCATGGGGACAATTGCCAAAAACAAAGCTTTGGGCAATTGCAATAATTTCTTTGATATTAGCTTGTTCTATTGGATTGTATTTTGCGTTTTTAGAATCGTGGTGGTTAATCCCAATAGGGATTATTGAGGTGTTTTTTCTTTTAGCTTACAATCTAGAACTATTTGGCGGAAAATTTCACAACAATTCTTCATTTGTCATATCTTGGGGAATTTTACCAGTTTTTGCTGGGGCTACAATTCAATCAAATACCATATCTGTTGAAACTGTATTGTTATCGGTAATTGCT
>JAUWQG010000145.1 GCA_030611185.1 Nitrososphaerota archaeon | reverse complement strand
TTGAATAGGAAAGTCTCTGTAGACGAGATTTACCTTACCTACATCTATGTATTCTTCAAGAAGTAATGGGAGTGTTTGTACATGGAATCTTGCACAAAATGGACACTGGAAATCAGAAAATTCTACAATTGTAATTGGAGCATTTGGATCTCCTCTAATAGGATCATTATCTAGAGAAATTTTTACTGGCTGGGTGGGCTGTGATGGTGCTTGTTGTGATGTTCCTTGTTGTGATGGTACTTGTTGTGCAGTAATTTTTGACTCTAATTTTGAAAGGGCATCCTCAAAATCTGATTTTGTTATTATATCTGAATCTAAATTTGAAAAGTAAGTCCCTGCAAAAAATGCGGCAACCGCCACTGCTGCTATTAGTGCTACCATCATTCCTGTTGATGTTGATTTTTTATTTTCAATATTGTTAGATGGGATCTCTTGAATATCTGATGGAATTTCATTTTCAATCTTTTTCTCTGTAAAATTGGCCTCAACCGATGTACTATTCTCAACCGATGTACTATTCTCAACCGATGTACTATTCTCAACCGATGTACTATCTTCAATTGCTTTGTTATCTTCCGAACTCATCTTTCTTTGATGGTTTTGGGTGTATACTTATTTCTATTGCCATTTTTATTTTGATTCATAAATTTTTCTAATTGAACATAGCCTCAAGAAATCTATTTTTTCAAAAATTATGGATTAAAAATAATTTTTGTACTATGAATTTATTACAATTTACCCACTTTAACACATGGAATAAATTTTCTAAGTCATCCTTTATTTGAATTTTTTATTGCATAGGCATATTTTCTTTGTTCATTGTGAACAAAACTTTATTCAATTAACATTATTGCCTAAGAAATTCTGACTTGTCAAATCAAATTAAAAAAATAAAAAGGATGATTGCAAAAAGAGAGTTTTCTCCAGGTCTAGTAATTATGGCATTGGTAGCAGTAGCTGCTCTGGGAGGGGGAGTTAATTTTATTTTATCTCAAGGATACTTGAATTCTGTTCAGGCAAGTAACCTATCAGGGGTTGAAACAATATTGTTTTTAGGATATGATGCAACTGACAATGACAGTATAGTTTACCACGATGGTGTAATTTCAAACTCTCAATCTTATTGGCATGGAAATAAATCTCCTGATGGAATTAAACGTGGAGAACGTATCGGCATCTATGTTCAAAATAACAGTATGGATAAAATTTTGTTTAAAAAAGTAAAATTGGGAGACACCATTTATTCATTTGAAGATATGGTGCCAAATTATAAAATGACTCCATATTCTATGGATGGTCCATTGGGTGCTAAAGAATATACAATTGTGGTTAACGGTAATTCTCATGGCCCTGCTAGTACCGTTGAAAATAAAACGCCTGAACTTAAAGCAGGACAAACTGGTACAATAATTTTAGAACTTGATCAAAGTTTCAAAAACGATAGAGATGTACGTTTTGAGATTACCACACAAAAAGGTGGAGTGTTTGTTTATACCGTTATTTCTGGGCAACAAATGGGTTGAGTTTACAAACAAGAAATTAAGATAAAAAATAACAGATGAATAAAATAAAAGCCAATGATGGGATCTGAACCCACGACCTTTCGATTACAAGTCGAATGCTCTAGCCAGACTGAGCTACATTGGCACGAAATAAAATAAAAAATTTGATGGTTTAAAATGTTACCAGAAGTCCAATTTTACCAAAATATTGGATTTTCCTATATTCAAAATCCCTCTTTAATTTGCCAGTCAATTTATAATATTGACTAATACTGAAACTTGTAAATGAAATACATCAATCCTCTGCGACTAAAAGTTCTAATGATGATGTTTTTTGGTACGGGGATTCTTGGAATAGTGATTGGATTAACTGTAGCGCCTAATTTCTCTACAGACTCTTCATTAATGATTACCTTTATGGGTGTAATCAATTTGTCATTGGGTGCATTTTTTGGATGGGTTTTTCTTACTCAACAACCAAACGTTCAAGATCCAAGAAAAAGAAAACCCAAAAAATAATGTATTATTCTTGCCCTAAATTGACAGGTTGTTTTATTTCTCAAATTTTTAAACTGCTCGTAATAATTTAGGTTAATCATCTGATTCAAAATAACTTTGAAGTGTTTTTGGTTCATTGAAATTTTTGTGCCATTTTCCAAAGTATAAATAATAACTTGATACATCAAGGAAAGAATTGCTAGATTTAGTTGCCAAAAAATTATTTCTCACCAAAGGAAAGGGGGTCCATGAAGATCGTCTTACTAGTTTTAAGTATGCTTTAAGAGACGCAGGAATTGCTGGAACTAATATTGTTTTAATATCTAGCATATTTCCACCACATGCAAAATTAATTTCTAGAGCTCAAGGATTGAAGGAAATAAAACCTGGACAGATTTTATTTGCTATTTATTCTAAAAACCAAACAAACGAACCCCATAGGCTGTGTTCTGCTTCTGTAGGTATTGCAAGACCTAAAGATTCTAATCGATATGGATATCTTTCTGAATACGAGTCTTTTGGACAAAGCCAAAATCAGTCAGGAGATTATGCTGAAGATATTGCTGCTCAAATGTTAGCATCATCTCTTGGAATTCCATTTGACATTGATAAGAGTTGGGATGAAAAGAGACAACAATGGACAATATCGGGACAGATTTACAAAACACAAAACATTACTCAAAGCACCAAGGGCGACAAGGATGGTAAGTGGACTACTGTCTTTGCAGCAGCAGTCTTGTTACTATAATTATTTTTTATATCCTTTTAAGAAAAATAAAGCTGCTGCAATCCCTCCAATAATTATTACCACTAAAATTACCATGGATTCATCTAGAGTTGTTTCTGATGGGGTAGTTTCATCTCCTTCTAATGTAAAAATCAAATCATTTTCAAAGATTGATGTTTCTTGGCCAAAAATGTATTTCCCTTGGATTCTTTCTCCTTTTTCAGGATCAAAAATCCATCCTTTTTTGGAAATCTC